>DATBGR010000441.1:0-10587 GCA_036557905.1 Nitrososphaeraceae archaeon
CATCAACAGGTCCCCATACCTTAATTCCTTGATATGTACCTACTACTTGTCTTGAAGATTTGAAACCAGGATCAATTGGACCATCCATCTTTGAATAACTAGTGCCATTACCAGTAAGGGAGATCGTTGTCGCACCTCCAGATGCGGCAATTGTTTGAGGAACAGAAGCTACCTGAGTTGGGATTTGTTGAGGTGACTGTTGCTGTTGATTTCCAGGTTTTGGACTAGCAGATCCTAAAGCCTGCGTTTCAGCAGTCCGAAGTTTTGGATTCTTTGCCAATGGGGTAAGCTCCTCAAGTTTCTTCAGTGCTGACTCCATAGGAAGTTTTTCTGACTTCTGGTAATGGGCTATTAATTTATCTCCGATCTTGGTATTTCTTATAATCGTATCAATAACCATTTTTGCATAATCATCAGCCTTCTGGCGATAATTATGGATCCAGTAAGGGTCACCAAAATATTCGAGTGGTCTAATCTGATATATTACATCAATAACGTCCCCAGTGACAATTTCTACCGTAACGTCTAAGCTAACTGACATATGCTGATTCAGGAGTGGATCCATTCCTTCTTCAGTCCATTTGTAATTTACATAAATTCGATCGGCATATCTATCAATCTTGAATCCAGAATTCTTCAGATCATTAGCAATGCCGGTAATTTCTGAATTTTCAGTTAGTTCTATAGGTAACCTAAAGATTCCGAGTCTCGATCCATGTAATGGATAAACACCTCTCTTCGCAACCTCTGACAACATTACCCATACCCTGTCTTTTAATAATGCAGACATTGCTATCTATAGTCTTAGGCTTATAGGCTAAAAGTATTTCGATTTTTTAATCATCTGGACATGTCATTTCTCTTATTTCTCGATATTTGGCATCGAGTCCATCGGCTATAGTAAGTATATCGCCAATTAGATATTTAGATTTGGTAAAGTACCATCTTATGCCTACCCTATGTCCTATACCATCAACATCGTAAATCATTCCTTTGTCCGCCTCAGTACTATATTTGTCATCATAACTTTTTTCTATTACTTCTAATCCCTTCTTGGTTTTATCCTCTAGGACAAACGAGTGACCATCATCAAAGATAGAATAGAATTGGCCTACCTTGATCGGAGTATTTTGACCAGTCATAATGTGTTCTTGACTCTATTTCTCTATAGCATTGCCTATCATGTTGCCCCATTCTGTCCAAGACCCATCGTAGTTTTGCACAGATGGATAGCCCAAGAGATACTTTAGTACGAACCAGCTATGTGAAGACCTTTCACCAATTCTACAATAGCAGATTATGTGTTTATCAGGTGTTACGCCTTTGCCTTCATATAGTGTCTTCAATTCGTTAGCATTTCTGAAAGTTCCATCAGTATCGTTAACAGCCTGCGCCCATGGTATGTTTTGCGCGCCAGGAATATGGCCACCCCTCTGGGCATGCTCTGAGGGATATTCGGGAGGCGCAGTGATTTCGCCAGAAAATTCTTTTGGAGATCGAACATCAACAAGGACGGATTCAGTACGATTCATCACTCTGCTCACATCTTGAAGATAGGCGCGAATTCCTTCGTCATTTGGCTTTGCAACATAGTTCGAGGTTTCTTTAGCAGGTTCTTCGTTAGAATAATTTCGCTTTTCTAACTCCCACTTCTTTCTGCCACCATTCATTATTTTTATGTTCGTATGTCCATAGTATTTGAACACCCAAAATGCAAATGCAGCAAACCAATTATTGAAGTCACCATATAGAACAAGGGTGGAATCGGAATTAGCTCCAATTCTCGACATTAATTGTTCGAATTCCCTTTTATTAATAATGTCTCGCCTCACATCATCATTTATATCTTTTTTCCACCAGACTAAGTGCGCTCCAGGAATGTGTCCCCTTCGATAAGCGTTTTCCGGATCGTAATCTACCTCTAGGATGATCGTATCTGGTTTGCTGTTCAATTTCGTTGCTACCCAGTCAGTTTCACAGAGTACCTCAGGATTAGAATAATTACTTGAACTGCGTGACACAAATCTGTTAATGTAATTATCGATTTAAATAGTTATCAAATTTATAGAGATAGGATTGAGTCATCCTGTGACTCATGATTATTATTTCGAACATCGACTGGCCTTGTCGTTTCTCTTGACCCAATAGAAAATATCTGCCATCGGCTCCATCCTCTAATTATTGAATTTACTTATGATCTGAAGTGATACAAAAAAACTAAACTTGAGGCATCGGGTGTAGATTCAGGATTATCAATCGCCGCTCTTACATAGGAAAAGAAAGATTAAATTAACATATATTCTGGCTTATTTTATAGGGGCCGGTAGTTTAGTCTGGTAGAATACCTGCCTTGCATGCATGAATATGCAGAGGATACGTAGGTGGTCGTGGGTTCAAATCCCACCCGGTCCACTAAGATATAAGATCTGATTTCTAATGAAAATGATATATAATCAGCCTTCGAAGTTATTTGGTATCAGAATATACAATTTAACATATCGTCCTGAATAAAATTAAGGAATCATTTTGATTATAGCATCTCGGTCAAGGGCTAAGATGCTAATAAATCCGCAAGATTCAGTTCAGCTAAATTTTATACGGAATACAAGCTTTTTACGGGGAACATGAGGAGTTTGTCCAAGCTTGTTAAAAATCCGATCTATTTATATTGGCCTTGATGCTATTCGACGTGTTTGATATCACACATCATCTCGATTAAAGTCGTTTGACAGATTAGGATCAAGCTATTGATCATATTGTTAAAAAATCAAATTTAAGTTCTGAATTGTCCTTATTACACCTAAGAGCCTAGCCGCCGGTAATCAGATTGAACCTACTGCGCTAAAAGTGTGCAAGAATTTATGCGATAAAGCGAATTGGCATCTTGATTCTAACATCACACTATCAGCTGCTAATCGATAATTCCTAATAGGAATTCAAGGAATTTCGTACTAATTCTAACTGAGGTAAATGTGAGAGTCACTGATTCTAATGCTGAAATTTCTGTCTCACATTTGAATCTAATAATAAAATGGAATCATAAAATGAGTGTCAATCTGTAGTAGCAATGGAATTGCAATGGACCCGCAAATGACCGGTACTACAATCAAAGTCGAGGCACAATCAAAAAGCAAGACTTGCACTGCCCTTAGCAACTAATTACACTAAAGTTTCGAGCATTGCGAATACGAGAGTACATCTATGTTTAAACTTAGGTAGTGCTTATGTACTGAAAGTATATCATGAATTGTGAAATCGCATGAGGTCATTGCTACCAGGTTTAGAGATATGATGAAATAAAGTCTCACCTCAATCCATAAAGTGGTTGCGACTATAGCGCACTGAGAAAAGAACTAACAAGTTCACAGAACTGACCTAACATAATTTGATTGGAAAATTCTATCGTCAAGATTTGAAACAAAGTGACGATAACGAAGCATGATCTTCCGTTTGTATTGAATATAAGAAATCCAATTTGTTATAATACGTATCAAAATAGTCACAGTCAAATCATATAGTAATTTTTTATACCCAATTAACTTGTCAATTGGTTAAGGTATCAAGTACTTGAATATTATTCCGGCTGAGTCAAGAGCATTTTTAATATATTAATAAGCTCGTTCAGATATAGGATGCGATTTAGGTTCTCATTAAATGTAACTACGCTAATATTTATCATTTTATCTCTTACTCTCGTATTGGCAGTCTGCTCCTCCGGACACATTATGGCAGATAGTCGAAATGATCATAACAGTCAGGACAAGAGATCGCATGATAATAATAATCACAAAGGAAGCAGTCGAAATGATCATAATAACCAGCGATCTGAGGATAACGCTGGCAACAAAGCAGATGTTGCAAGTGTAGGGAGTCAAAACATAAATTGTATGGGAAGCTTTATGAATTGTAGAAACGACATTACAACTTTTGTATGCGCACATGTCACGTACTGCTTTATCGGTCCAACTTCTCCCTTTATGATGGCAAATCCTACGTCACAGTAATTCATTTTTAGATACTGAATCAGGCAGAAAAGTCCTGACGTGACGTTAGGCTATCCAAAATCTACGATATCTTCATATTTGCAATTTTATTTCAATTTGATGTGTGTTGTTACCAAAATCGGTAATTTATCATTCCATCCCAAGGCTGCAGGAAACGTTGGCACATAAAATAATCCAACAAGGAGATTGTACATTTTTAGAAAAATTTTGTGGAATTGATGTCTCGTATAAGGGATCATGGGCATTTGCATCTGCAGTAATAATGAATTGCTCGAATTTTGAGATAATAGAGGTTGCCAAATCTGTAACACACGTAGAATTCCCGTATATTCCAGAATTATTTATTCTCAGGGAAGCTAGACCCATACTGCATACGATGAGGTTGTTAAGGCATGATTTTGATGTACTCTTACTCGATGGACATGGGATGCTCCATCCTCGGAAATGTGGCTTAGCATCGTTTGTCGGTGTACTAACTAATCGGCCTACAATAGGGATTGCCAAGAAACTGCTATGTGGACAAATCGGTGGAGATAATTTCATTCTTATAGATCGGACGATATGTGGGTATATGCTGAAGAGCGTCACAAAAAAGCCCATTTACATCAGTATTGGGAACAGAATTAGTCTAAAAGAATCTGTGAACTTTGTCAGGAAATTAACCAAGGAAGGGTACAATATTCCTGAACCGCTAAGGCTAGCTGACCTATATTCTAAAAATAGTTGCAAGTCTGTCTTCAACAAGTAAGGTTCAAAAAATAGTCTCAGCCACCTGAAGCCGTAAGAATTAATTTGGAGTCATGCTATACTAGTTTGTATTGTCATTCTTCGGCGGGGATCAGAGTAATAAAGTCGACAAGAGTAAATATGAACATTTAACGATGGCGATTAGACAAACAGTTTTGGAACGGGCGCGTAAGAGATGTCAAAAATGTGCTGTGAAGTTTAGCGGAAGTGTCTCACCCCATTTTGAACACATTAATGGTTCTCGAAAGGATAACAGACCGGTCAATTTGCGTGCACTATGTCCAAGCTGCTTTAAATCTGTAGAAAAGAAGGAGAACAGAAAAGGAATCCTAGGAGCTATTCGAAACAAATTTTCATGATTTAGAGGTAAGAAAGCTGTACTTGTGTTCTTCCGAACAGAATTGTTCAATTTTCGTGACCCCCCTATTAGAATCGCCTTCTACATGAGGCCATCCTTCTCCAAGAATCGTTTTACCGCAGTATGCACACGTATTATCCATTGGATCAATATTGAATAACTAGACTTATAGAGTTTTGACTATTAGTGAAATTTTTAATGGAATGACGAGACTTTTGCTTTTGAATTATTAGAAAAGTTGGGTCATTCTATTTACGTAGAATTCAAAATTGGAAGGCCGCTTAAAATGATAAAGTCTATATTTTTCTCTCCACATACTAATTGCTATAATGATTGTGCAGCAATTGGTATGCGATGTCTGTAACAGAGTATTGTTGGAAAGGCAGGGAGAGACCGATCTGGACCGGGGAAAATTTCCGATAAGTGAACAGGAAGCAACCGAAATTGACCGGGAACATAGAGGACATGAATGCCACATCGATGTCGTCGAGAAGGAATAGATGATCATTCGAAGCACAAAGAAATGTCCAATCCATCTACCTCTTCGAGATACACGAGGTCATCACACATCCACCTTTGTATTATGCTAAATATTTAAAAATCTAGATCTACGGTCACAAACAGTAATATCTATCAGCGCCGTGTAAATACTGAACTTGATAGATTATGGAGAAAATATTAGGTGGTATAGCACGTTTATTGGAGTAGGTTATCGGTACCAGGATGTTTATATGAATATTTTTCCCTTATTTGAGAACAAGCGAGATGCATTCAAGTTATGGAAAAAAGCGATAAATTGGTGGCCTGATGATAGAATTATGCTAGCTTTTGTAGAAGAAGGGACTAAATATTGGTTTATTTTGTACTGCAGTTCGACCGTTTTGGATCAGAATCTAGGTTTTGTGAAGAGCTTACCAATTTCAGAGAATTACGAGAAATTCAAACACGGTGTCGAGAAAAGCGCGATACTAAGATTCGGTATTTACACTGCCAAAGGGTCGAAAGATCAAAGAGATAAAACAAGTTATGACCTCGAATTACTGAAAAAAACTAAGATGATTTATAATATTCAGTTTCAACGCTTTGAGGATCTGACATCTAATAGTATTGAATACAACAGTATCAAATATGGTGGTGAACTATATACATAGACCATTTCGATGTGTCGACGGATGTTCAGATTGCTGTATATACAGACAATATTTTCCTTCCGTTGAATATGGGAAAACTGGCGTACTGCTATTACCACATGAAAAACTGAAGATTGAGAGTTGTGCTCAAAGAAATGGAACGGAGATCAAAATCCTTCCTCGAATAGGAATAGGTGATGAAAGACATAATGCTGGTCCTGACAAAATTATCATGTATCAGATGATGGGGAAAGATACAAACGGCAATACATGTCCTTTTCTTGACATTGACTCGTACAAAAAAGCGCCGAATGGGGGATATCCCTGTAAAATTTACGAAAAACGTCCTCTCGCCTGTCAGGCATATCCCGTTAGCCATTGTACAAAAAATCAGAACCCAGTATTGGATACCCGATGCAAGTTCTGTGAAGTGAACGTAAACAAGCCCGAAAAAAATAGCCTTATTAAAGAATTGGCCGCATTGGAACAAATTAAAGGGCATACCAGGATAAGTACGACCACCCCAGTTTGGAGATATGCAACTCATATAGGGGAAGAGAAGGACAGGAAGAAATTTCTTCCTGAGGGTTGGGTTTTACAACATGTGTAATCTTTATCCATTTTACATACAGTATAACGAGATTAAATTATTTGATCGAATTATCAGAACTAAGGAAGTTTACTTTCTTCTAGAAGAAAAAATCGAACATAATTGTAGACGCTAACAATGAAACAGTTAAATTTCAGACAATCTCCTTTTTTAATAATGCATAAGAATGAACTGAAAAAATCGTACCTAATAGCAACGATTGCAATCTCTGGATTTCTGCTTTTGTCAGTAACTGCAGCTGGAACACAATTCACACATCAGGTATTTGCGCAGGGAGGACCATCCATGACAAATGCCGAAGAGGCCAATAATGCTGCATCATCTAACAACACTTCCGGTTCACCTTCGACCTCAGTTACACCTAGTCAATTACCACCTTCACAAGACACTTCAGGTGGCTCAACTTCAGGTCAGCCCACCACGAGTACATCAGGTCAAAATGAACCACCATTAAATAGGAATGTCGTTAGGCAAGGATTTATCTCATCAGCGCCGAGTACAGGTGCTGGAAATGATAGTCAGCATTCGGCGATGATCCTAAGTCCAAGAAATGATCAAGGTGTGTACTCAGGTATACTTACATATCAAGCAAGTAAACCCGTAAGGGTTGTAGTGTGGAATGTCGTAACCCCGGATAACAAGACTGCAATACCAGAGCAGTTTGGTAGTCAAGATAGAGACATGATAAAACATAACGGTCAAAACGTAGTTCTCACAGAATTAGGAGGACGAGAAAGATCTGGTTCAGTTCCATTTACAGGAAACGCTATTGAGCTTGTTAACCCAGGTGGAGGCAAAAATAAAGATTTCACAGCAACGTATTCGATAAACGTAGTCGGCAGTAAAGGAGAAATGGTCAACAATCTCCAAAGTATAGCAGCGGCGGTAGCAGCGGCAAACTCTACCGGATCAAATTCGGGCAACGGCGGTAGCAGCGGCAATAGCAGCGGCGGTTAAAGCACAGTAGCCTAGTAACAAAAGAGTGAGCTATAAACAGCGAAAGTTAGTTCACAGAAATAGTTTGAGTAACTAATTCCTTTTTTATTTTTTTAATTTAATCAATCAAAGGTTCTATTCCATTGTGTATTAGCTCGACCTTATGGTTTGTGAATTAAATGAAGAATATCTTTTGAACTTCTGAAATACTTTCATAGATGTAGTTACAAGAGTTAGACATCACTTACTAGTCACACAGGTTAATCACATTAAGATAGATTTAATCGTCCCCCTGATTCTTCTATTTATCTTGCGTCAATTACACCAATTTGGTTATGTAATTAACAAGATTCCAACTCAAGAATAGCCTGGAATATTATATTGATGATAAAGAAAAGTGTTATGTTATATTATGTCGTTGATATATGCAAATTCCTTTTTGTTTCACCCAGTAAATTCGGCTAGCTGGAATCCTTTGAAAATTCTCAGATAAGCTAAGAAATTCTGGCAGGGGGACTTGTACTATTTGCTCATAGTCTCTGTAGCCTATTTGATAATCACTTGTATTATCATGATGTATTGCTTTGCTCAGAATTTCAGCTAGTCGACCCTTTCGCGTCATCGGAATAGTATAATAAACCACCTGCTTCTACAATTTTAATAATCATTTCTGATAACGGTTTAATACCATAAGTCTCATTTTTATCGACATTAACTATTTTGTAATTCTGAAGATCAATTTCTATCGTGTTCCCATCTTCTATTAGCTCAAGTGTAGACCTTTCTATTTCGATTGGCAAGAGATATCCGCCGTCAACTGCATTTCTATAGAAAATCCTAGCGAATGATGGTGCCAAGATCGCCCGTATGCCTAACTTGGACAGTGCGATTGGAGCATGTTCTCTGCTAGAGCCGCATCCGAAATTTGAACCACATAGTAGAAAATCACCAACCGATACTTTGTTATGGAAATCTGGATCAATTCCTTCCATCGCATGAGAGGCTAATTCCTTAGCATCATGAATCTTCAAGTATGGTCCAGGGATAATTACATCTGTATCAATATTATCTCGGTTGTATTTATGAACTCGGCCCTTCTTAATATTCAATTTTCCAAATCCCGGGGATCTATGATTCTTCCATTTAAAGCTGAGGCAGCAACAACAAGAGGTGACGCAAGATAGGTCTTGGAATCAACATGACCCATTCGTCCGGGGAAGTTTCTGTTGGTAGTACTTATACACACCTCATCTTTTGCGAGTACGCCCATATGAGCACCGCAGCAAGCGCCACATGTAGGTGGACCAACTACAGCTCCAGCTTGAATAAATATGTCAACTAAACCCTCCTTCAAAGCCTTCAAATATATTGACTGGGCGGCTGGCAAGACCTCGGTCCTAACCTTCACCTTTTTACCATTCAAGATCGCTGCTGACATCCTCAAGTCCTCTAGTTTCGCTCCGGTACATGAGCCAATATAGGCCTTATCTATCTCTATATTTTCTAGTTCTCTTGCGGTCTTTATATTAGCTGGTGAATACGGTTTTGCGACAGTTGGCTCTAACTGGTCAATTTCATAATCATACACATCTAAATATTCAGCGCTATCGTCTCCGTGTATCGGACTGTAATTTGATGTAGTACGCTTGCTCAAATAGTCGTATGTGATGGAATCAGGTTCGATTATCCCACTCTTTGCGCCTGCTTCAGTCGACATGTTAGTTAAGGTAAGCCGCTCTTCCATATTGATTTCTTTTACTATATCTCCGGTAAATTGCATACTTTTGTAATTTGCCCCTTCGATACCTATATCAGCAATTATGTGTAAAATCATATCCTTTGCCGTAATATAGTCAGGTTTTTTTCCATGTAATTTGAATAGTAATGTATGTGGCACTTTGAACCAGATCTTTCCTTTCATGAGGACGTAGGCGATATCTGTGTGTCCAAGACCAGCTGCAAAAGCTCCCAAGGCCCCGGTAGTATTAGTATGAGAATCACCACCCACGTAAACTTGGCCAGGAAGAACTAGTCCTTCTTCATGCGATAGAGTGTGACAGATTCCGTACTGCCCCAATCCATATTTGAAGTGACGTTTTATCTCATATTTCTTCGCCCATCGTGATAATGTAGCGACATTCTCTGCAGATATTCTATCTGAGGCCGGTACGAAATGATCCTCGCTTATCCATATCTTACCTGGATCCCAAACGCGATCGAATCTATTTCCTTTTTTCTCCCATTCATTCAGAATCTTTATTACACCAGGACCAGACACATCGTGCATCATAACCTTATCCACATTACCGAACACAACATCATCTGGCGAAACAACATTTCTACCAGAAGCCCTAGCAAGAATTTTTTCCGTAATCGTCATACCCAACAAATATCACTAGACTGTGTAAACATTGTACGATTGTGAATTAAAAATGTTATGAGCAAGTGCTACGCATTTTCGCTCGCTAGCTCTTTCCCTCATATTTTTCGTGTCACTTCAATCAGACCCTTTAGCACAGGTATAAAGCGGAATCATAATCTGCCTGTAGGGGATCGTTGTCAAGTGAGAAGCTCGAACCAATTAGAAAAGAAGAAAAAGTGGTGAATATGAAAAATATCTGCACAGAGAATTTTGGAAGTAATACCCATAAAATTAGCTCGACAATCTAGAAAATTTGATTTGTTCACTTGCCTGGTTCATTCAGGCTTCGAATTTCTAGATAATGATGTATTAGTGGTTTCAAGTAAATATGTGTCTATAAGCCAAGGCTCTATCATTTCTTTGGATAAAGTGAAAGTAAG
>DATBGR010000442.1:0-5637 GCA_036557905.1 Nitrososphaeraceae archaeon
GTTGGTTCAAAGTATGTAATTTTAGCTTGGTGGATTTTTCAGTCAGTGCGGAATGTCTTCTTATATAGGGATTAGAGGTGCATTAAAAGCGTGGAATACAATATCTTTAATAATCTTAATGGATAATAAATCATAATTGAAATTTTCATCGAGGACAACAAACCATAGTACAAGTCAAATTAACATTGCTTCTTTAACCAAAAAACATCCATTTTATAATGAAAATGAAAGGGTGTCTACGTACTTAACAAGTATAGCTGCAGTTAATGAGTCTACTGCAATAAAATACAATGAAAGATTAAAGAAATTTGGATTGTTCGTGTCCACTCATTATAACAATTCAAGTGTTGATAATATTGTTGTTCACATCAAGAAAAATAGGATTGATGTCTATGATATACTTGGTAAATACATATTATATCTAAAGCAAGACAACAATACCATATCACCAAATTCCACAAAGAATCATATTATAACTATCAAGAACTTTCTGGAGTATTCAGATATTGATATCAGTCCAAGGAAGTTCAAATTAAAGGTAAGACTACCAAAAATAATTAGAAAAAATAAACAAGCATTATCTAAAGAAGATGTTATAGATATTCTAAATTCATGTTCAGATATTAGACTAAAAACATATGTTATGTTCTTGGCAGCGGGTGGTTTTAGAGCTGTTGAAGCATTATCTGTTCGTATAAAAGATTTAGATTTAGAAACCAAACCATCTCATGTCTTTATAAGAGGAGAGTATACTAAAACTAGAGCTGATAGAGTTGTATTTCTAACAGAGGAGGTAACACAACAATTAAAGTCTTGGCTGAGCTACAAGTATAGAAAAAGAAGAGTTTGTCATAGCATGGATGGAAAAGTAGTAACAGAATATAGAACACCTTCTAAGGAAGGAACAGACCTATTGTTTGCTGTTTATCAAACCAATAGAAAGCCTAATCCAGACGGTCTTTATGATGATATTGCAAAATCCTTTGCCAAGACATTAGATAGAATAGGTAAAGGTGAGAGAGAAGACGGTAACGAACAACGAAGACAAATTACTCTTCATTCATTCAGAAGATTTGTAAAAACCACTATATCTGATCTAGGATATGCTGATTATTCAGAATATTTTATAGGACATTCTGGCTCTACGTATTGGCGCAAAAAAGATTCAGAGAAAGCAGAGATCTTTAGAAAGATTGAACCTTACTTGACATTTCTAAATGTCCATCAGTTAGAAAGACAAGGTGCGGATATACAAAGCAAGGTAGAAGAATTAGAACAACTAAATCAATCGATGAGAGACCGAGATAAAATGAAAGATGATGCTATAGCACATTTGTCAGACCAACTTGTGGCTATAACAACTAGACTGCAAGAACTTGAGAGAAGACAAATATCAACATAGCCGATTTAACAGTTTGTTCCAGTATCGTCTTTAGTTTCTTGGCATTCCGCATTGGGAACCAAGATGCTGTATTGGTACCTAACACCATCATCATCGAATTTGAACTCTCTGATGAGTACATTTGTTATTTAATGCCAACATTACATAATTGGCATCCAAAACACCGGCATAGTTACGCGTTGTTATCAATAACATATTCATATGTTGCATCTATCGTAACTGGTTTAGAAGTGGATATGTTAAAGCATAACAGAAAAGATACATAGAAGATCTTGAATTCCTAAGGCAGGTTATATAATATACAAGGATATTTAAGCCACAAATTAAGTGTAGAGCAGAGACTATTATAATGGAGTACTAGATATTCTTTTAAAGCTGAATAAATAGTGCGTCCCAGTTCAAATAATTTTCATCATGTGACAATTTTATCCCTTATACTCTGTCACATGATATCATCTGATTAGTCACTATGGTACATGTTATTTTTCGATTGTTTTCATAAAATGAATTCAAAATATATTGAAGGATGCATTGTCGCATTCATTATTTGCAATCTTCATTGCCATTGTGGTAGTGTTACCGTACTATAACAACACTAATATGGCTCCCAAGTAATAAAAAGGATTTAATAAAATGGATGAATGCAGATTAGAACTTCCGTATAAGATCTTACAATCTAAAGGCAATGAAACTATTACGTTCTATCTGAGAGATTGCAAAATAGGAATGCAAGAATATCTTAAAGAGAAGTCTGTGGATGTAGTCGTTACCTCTCCGCCTTACAATATAGGAGTAGACTATGGGAATGGAGCATATAATGACAAGAAACCTGAGAGCGAATATCTAGCCTGGATTGAAACAATTGGCATTGAAATTAAAAGAGTGCTTAAAGATAATGGCTCATTTTTTCTCAATATCGGAGGTACTCCAAAAAATCCATGGAAGGCTATGGATGTTGCTAATGTTCTGAGGAAGCATTTTGTACTTCAGAATAATATTGATTGGATAAAATCCATGTTCATTCCAAGAAAATACCTCGGTAAAAAGAATCACGAAGTTATATTAGAAGACACAACCATAGGTCACAGCGATCCTGTTAATAGCAATAAATTTCTTAGAAATAATCATGAAAACGTATTCCATTTTACAAAGACAGGTAATGTACAGATAGATAGATTAGCAGTTGGTGCACCATATCAAGATAAATCTAACATAGGTAGATTTAGCAAAATTGATTTAACTGATGCGGGTAACACATGGTTTATTCCCCATGAAACAATTCAGAGCAAGTCTGAAAGACCACATCCTGCCACTTTTCCTATAGAATTAGCATTGAAGTGTATAAAATTACATGGTGTTGGTAGTACCATTATGAAACCATTACATGTACTAGATCCGTTCTGGGGATTGGCTCTACAGCCGTTGCTTGTAAAAAGCTTGGAAGTTCTTTTGTTGGATTTGATATAAATAAAGAATACCTTGATGAATCTATAACAAAAGTAATGGATGAATGCTATATAAATAAAATCTTATAATATTCCAACCAACTAGATTGATTTGGTAAGTTCCTCTAAAAATTTATGAATCTAATACCAGTCAGCTATTGTTTTGATTACGTATTACTAGGTCAATTGAACTGATATCTAAAATCCTATGTTATGTTTTCATCCATTCTAACAAAATCATATAACGATGTCGTTGATTGACAATAATTTGTCTCGTCAAGAAGGCGAAGTGCTTGTTTATTTCAGATTAGATATATAATTTGCATAACAAAATCTGCCTTAAGCTATAACTTACGACTGTTTATTGACACAATTCTCCAGGGTAGCCTATTCACAAAGTCAGATAGAACGTTATTATTTTTAATTTGATTAGAAGTAATTTTAGGAATGTCATCTATTTTCCTACTTAATTCTTTGATTTGAGGGATAAGTGGTGCTACTCCTGGAAGTTTGGATATGCTACTGATATCGCATGGATCAATTGTTATACCTCTGAGACTTCTCAGATTAGAATGCAAAGGTGGGGCAAAAAACGTAATATTTTTGTCATTTAAATCTTGGATCAATACCATATCAGTATTGTTTATGATACCTCTTTGGTTTCGCAAATAGTCTAAGGCATAGGACATATTATCCGTTGTCGCCAAGATAGTCGAATCTGTAATATTTTTATAGTCAATATTTAGACTTCTAGGAGTAAAAGTTGGGAATTTGCTAAACAATTTATCTGATTTAATGATTGTTATTATACCGGAATTCTCACTTAGTTGAACCAGAACGTTATTATCGAATAGGAACTGCTTCTTAGTTAATATATCTCTAATAAGATCCTCCTGACAAAAACGAGCACTGGCCATAGGAGTTCTAGTGGCGATATGAGCAATACCTGACGCATGATATGACAAATGTAAACCTATGTCATTATTTATGGCAGGCATCATATAGAAACTACCATCGCGACCACGTTCAAAATGCGCTAAATTATATTTTTTAATTAAATCAGAAATTGATAGTGTAAACCTGCGTGACTTAGTCATTTAAAACCACACTATTGATGCTATCTCAAGTTTGTTAACTGCAATATTTATCCTTATGTTTAGAATTTTGTATTTTAACCAATTTGTCTATACTGAATATAAGTGCTATTGCTGTTGAAAATTCTAGAATTCAGTACAAACAAGTATACTTTCTCAAATATGACATTTAATATCGTTAATTTTTGTTAGTCTTAGAAGTGCGAAGTTGATATAATGCAAAGAAAGCAATATTGTGAAAGTATCATCTTAAAATCTTAATTCTTCCAACTTTATCTTATTTCTGATATTAGTAAAATAATCTACAATTTTATCCCTATTATCTTGCTGTAAATGATCGAAACTAGACATGTCATCAAATGTCTCTTTATCCTGTGATGTATAATCAAATCCTTGTTTCAGCACCATATCAAACTTTTCTCGATTTGTTAATACTTGATAAAGATCTTGCTTATTTTTTATCTGAAGACCTGAAGTCTCTTTTCTGGCAACTGCAAGAGCAATTTCTATAGCAAAAGCCATTCTAGCCAAATCAAACAGATCTTCAACATTAAATCTTGCATCAGATCCTTTTCCTTTCTCATAAGGACATTCATATCTATTCTCTACATGACAAGGGTATAGTATAGAATTGTTCTTTTTATCATCTTTATTATCTTCCAATTCTTTAGCAACTAACCTGTTAATACCGATGAATATTGGATCATCTCTATCAGGACAAAGCAAGCAATGGAAACACTTTGATCTACCATAATTTGGATTTCTTTTAAATTCCATTAACTCTTCATAATCTGAATACCACTCCTTAACTTTCTCTTCAAACTCTTCTTGCACTCCTAACGGAAATAAAGACCTTGAATAGTCATCTGGAAAGTATTGAAGTGCTTCATTAGTTTGCAGATGTCCTTCTATTCCAAATGAAAAGGCATCGTCACAGTTTGCAACTTTCTTCCATTCATTTAGTGGAATTATCTTTTTACCTTTCCAGTGTCTTGAGTCGTTACTATCATCAAATGAATCAAATCTTTTAATCCTTTTAGATAGATCACTGATTGATTTGTCTAGATTCAATACTTTGTAATCTCTCCTCTAATGATTTAATATGCATAATTGATGGACCTTCCTTAAACAGAGCAAACTTGGCCTCATTACATTCCATTATTACTTTCAAAGCTAAAAGTTTGTCTCTAGGTGTTAAGTTACTATTATTGTTCTGTTCCTTGAAAATGTCCCAGCCCTTCCTTCTAACTTCCTCGATCCCATCTATACATTGTTTATAGTAATATGCCAAATCAGACTTGGCTAAGTCAAATACGAATCGCTGAGACATTTGCTTGAGTATCTTAATATCTCGACTAATAGTCGATTGATCTACCTTTAGTTCATCTGCTATTTCGGTTTCCGTCATTGATTGGGCAAGTAGAGTTGCTACCTTTCTACGTCTGTCTTCAATTTTGAAATTATGCGTTACCAAGGTTGTTATATGCAATACTCAATTAGTCGAGGTAACGTTTATGCATTTTCGGGAAATGTTCAACCTATAATTATATAATGGGCTTTGAGTATTCCTGAATTAATATATACTGGTGTTTTTGAAAGTGGAGATAAGTGGAAACTAAATCCTTGTGTTCCGGATTATTAGTTCACATTACGTTTGCTTAACACTTCGTATATCCTTGCAATACCTTATTAAATA
>DATBGR010000443.1:0-11294 GCA_036557905.1 Nitrososphaeraceae archaeon
TTGGACAAGAAAAGATTAAGATCAGTACAGCGGGGTATTCTGAAAGCTATATCAAAAGGGCCGTATGAAGAAGGTCTGGCGTTCAATATTGTAAGGGCGACATTTGTTGATTTGTATAGCTCATATAATTTGCCTGGATCCACATGAAATTTCAGACTAGTCCCTCCGTGCCCGAACTATAACCTGCAATTACTAGGGTCCGGGTAAATAAGTGATCTCATTTAATTAGCAGTGATCGTTCTAACAGTGTGTCTCCGCTTATCATGTCGATCATATAAGGAATGCCAAGACAACGAAATACAGTTGTGACAATCAAGATCTGAGCAGTGCTCAGTTGTCTTGTTTGAAATCGTGGTTTTTCTGTTCGTGTGCTTGTTCATAGAGCGAAGCTTGTCCCTCGTTACTCACTTTTGCAAACAACCATTGCTTTTTGATAAAGAAGAGGAGCAATCCGATACCAATAACAACCATTATAGCAAGTACTACAAAAAATCCAGTTGGTATAGTTTCAAGGTTTTGAAGATCGACACCATTCATACCATATATACCCGCTATAAGAGTCAGAGGAAGTAATATCACTGTAAAAATAGTCAGAATTCGCATGGTATCGTTTATTTGGAGCGATACTTTTGCGACATACAATTCTCGAATCGAATTAATAGTATCTTCAAATGACTCGACGAAATCAATTAATTGAGAAATTTCATCATTTACCATTTCTATGTATTTGATTTCTTCCTTGTCTTGTTCATTATGAACTAGAAACTTTATAACGTTTCTAACACGCCAAAAATGTCTTCTCAGAATTATTGTCTCTCTAGATAATATCTCAATCCGTTCGAATATTGATGGCAATGGTCTGACAAAAGATTGCCTTTGATACTCATTTACCGACAATTCTAACGCAGTCAAAAGTTGCTCATATTTGGTAACAATTTCAGCCAATATATTATAATATAGTGCCTCAATTTGATATTCTTTGATTTTCTCATTTTTTACCTTCAATAGTTTTTCTACTAATTCTTTAAGATTGAGATCTTGTGAGTGGATAGTAATAAGCCAGTGTCTTCCTAGAAAGAAGTATATTGGTTCAATGACAAGAGTTTCTGGGTCCTTATTTTTCAACTCTGACATTATGGTGAATGTATGGTTATCTAACATACGAATTTCTGGATTCTTGGAATTATTCAGGTATGTCTCTACAGCCTCTTTATTTAATTTGAATTTATTAGCCAAACTGAGAAATTCCTCACGCTCAGGAGACACTAGGTCTATCCACGTATTGTAGCCATTTCCTAGATCTTCCAGTGAACCTTCAGTTTTTATGTCCTTTGTATTATAGGAGATAATCGTTTTCAATTGTCATTATCCTCTTCCTTTCACCATAGTCTTTTCTTCTCTTATCAGTTTATAAAACTTATAGTTAAACAAACTAGGTAACAGTAACAAAGCCAGGAAAAAAGAATTACGGCATTTTTATCGGTGATTTTTGTTTTAGTAAATCACGAGTTCTGTAATTGGTTAGATTCCTGCTAGTCATAGATCTGAGATTTTTTTTCTAGCCGTCTTAATTCCTGACTTTATATTATCAAAAGTATCGTCCGCTGCTTTCTTTATCTCATCTAAAGCATCACTTTCTAAGCCCACATTGACACCTGCGCTTATTTTACCTGATCCTTGGTCCTCCTCTTTGACTCCTACTTCAGCACCTGCATCTAATTTACCCAAAGTACGTCCACCCTTTTCCACGCCTAGTTCGGCCCCTCCCTTTAACATACCTGAACCTTGCTCGCTCTTTTCCCCTGCCTTCGTACTCTTACTCATTCCTTTAGTACCCTTGCTCTTACTCATTCCTTTGCTCTTCCCTTTAGTACTCATACTATTATATGAGTAACAAGTTATATAAATTAGTCTCGCGCAAAATCCTCCCACGTTTTCTGCTTTAATATCTTGATTACTTTTCGTATATGATTGCACTAGACTCCGACTATATCATAATATGCAAACATGTCCTTATTCCATTAGAAGTAATGCATAATCTTCTTTCAGAATTACTATATAATCGGTATGGAAAGGAGAAACAAAGGATCTAATTGATATATAGTTTATAGTACTGTTATGTCCGATGCAAGGAGCATGTGACCTATGTGGAACAAAGAACGTCGAATTACAGCAAAAATACTTAGAGGATCGAGTCAAATACGTATGCAATAATTGTGCATAAACGAAAACTACTTTAATTGAATCAAAATGCTCAGAAAAATACAGAGGCAATTAGGGGCCAACATTCACTAGAGCCGATTTCAATGTAGTAGATCCATTATTATCAACTGCCTCTATGCTGAATACATAGGTAACGTTCTGTTTTGGAATAAATGACATTGATTGTTTATCCAGTGAGATATTCATATTTACAGGAGGAAATTCATCTTCTTGATTCCATATGATAGAAGTTATATTACCATCTGCATCTGAAATTGATGCACTTATGGTAACAGTTTGATTAATTTCACCTCTGATTGGTGATGTAACAACCATAACTGGTGGTTTGTTTTCCGGTAATGGTGAACTTGCAGTTCCATCTGATGAACTAATTGATTTCTCATAAACTAATAGTGATTGATATCCCTCGACTCTGTAGTAACTTACAATCTCTGAAAATTGAGCGTCTGATTGTACAAAGGTAACTGTACTCAGAACTGAAAATATTATAATTATGATAGTTAGCGATGCTGTAAGGGTAGTAAATATTCCACTGGGTTTATCCATAACCTTTTTTGTTGCCTCAATTATAAAACTTACCGTAACTATAAAACAACTTATGGCTGCTGCAGTAACGTGTTCTCCGTGTGGGGCCCAATTCTAGGTGCTAGTGTAGGACAAAATACAATACCAAGAATGAAGTTGTTTGGTCTACTAATAATTAAAATTGACATAAAAATATAGTAAAGTTGAATGTGTGTGATTGATAGACAGATTTAAAATGTATCCAGTTCGCATACGACTGACCGCATACCAGTCACTATATAGGAAGGAACCGTGCTCAGTTATTAAATTCAGTAAGCTACCCTCAAATGTTCTAATAACCCTTGTATGAAACCTTAAACAAATTGTAGTTTCTACGAAATCCAAAAAAAAGGTTATGGTTTAGAGTCGAATACCTTCTCTATGCAAACTTTTCCATCAGCATTATTGAGGCCCAATATTGCTGTCATTACTTTGTCGACTTTTGTTGCCGTGATATTGGCAACTTTAATCTCACCATTTACCTCAGCTTTTCCATCGTCATTAAGTTTTGTTACACACTTTTGCGTCGAGTCAAGAGTTACTCCGTGTGTATGCCACTGAGTATTGTTAGCAACTTCTGTACTATCGTTGAATCCATGCGATACAACAGCAAAAATACCCTTATCGGTCACAAAGGCGTATGCATATATTTGACTTGCATTATCTGGTTTAGATGCTCCAGCCTTTCCCTCGACAGTTAACCAAGGTTTCCCATCCTTGAAGCCAAAATCTTTTATTTTGAAATCATTTTCGTTTAATTTGTTTTGCGCTAATGCCGTGTTTGATCCGACAATTAGGAGGGCACTTATTGCAAGCGATGTTGCTATCGTTAGAGACAATATTTTTTTCACGTTCTCAGCATTTTTCATGTTCAAACCTAAGCTATTTCTCTACTATATCAAATTTACTTATTCTTTGATCACTTATTCTGCAATAAGCATGTGAATGAAAATGTCAAGTTGGAAGGTCCGTAACGAATCAAATAAATAATGGTAAATGAGCTTCAATCTAACCATATTACTTAATTGTACGAGTAGGCTAAGTGTGTTATGAAGATTGGTATAAAAACTAAAAGTAATTTCAGCGTAGAACAGACAATACTCATACCAAACAATGTTAATATTTATAGCAAAAGGAATATGGAGTAATACTACATGAAAAGTGGGATTGAGTATCCACCAGGACCAACTTATATATTACCATACAGGTTGCTTCGGAAATTCTTGCGGGATCCACTCAAAGTGTTAATAGATATATCCCATACTTATGGAGACATAGCCCATTTTAAATTCGGAAGACAAAATGTCTATCTATTAAATCGTCCTGATTACATAGAAGATGTATTAGTTACTAATTATAAGAATTTTATCAAAAGTAGGGGATTACAGGTATCAAGGCGACTTTTGGGTAATGGATTGGTTACTAGTGAAGGGGAGTACCATGACAGACAACGACACCTGATACAACCAACATTTTATCCAAAGAGAATCAAGTCTTATGCGGATATTATGGTGAAGCAAGCACTTGATATGTGTAATAGCTGGAACGATGGAACAATACTTGATATTCATAAGGAAATGATAAAGCTTACATTAGCAATTATTTGTAAGACTGTATTAGGTTACGATATCGAGCCAGGACATGATGAGGTAGGTGATAATCTCAAGACATGCATGAAATATTTTAACCGTCTTCTGATGCCATTTGGTGAATTAATTGAAAAAATACCTCTCTTACCCATAAACAAAGGATTTCAGACAGCCAAACGGGATTTGGATTCAATAGTATATAGAATGATCAAAGAGCATAGAAAGAAACTGGATAAAGGACATGAAAAAAAAGAAGATGATGATTTATTATTTACACTTCTACAATCACAAGACGAAGAGGCAGGGATAGGAAAAATGACTGATGAGCAGTTGAGAGATGAAGTAATGACAATATTTTTGGCCGGACATGAAACTACTGCAAATGCACTGACATGGACTTACTATCTACTGTCCGAACACCCAACAATTGAAACAAAACTTCAAGAAGAGCTTCATTCGATTTTTGGTAGCAACAGAACAACTATCACAGTAGACGATGTACCAAGGCTTGAATATACGGAGAAGATCTTGACAGAATCTATGCGACTCTATCCACCCGCGTGGGCTTTAGGCCGTCAAGGTATTGACGATTATAAGGTGGGAGAATATACAATACCCAAAGGATCAATAATATTAATGAGTCAGT
This sequence comes from Nitrososphaeraceae archaeon, assembly GCA_036557905.1. GTDB lineage: Archaea > Thermoproteota > Nitrososphaeria > Nitrososphaerales > Nitrososphaeraceae > JARBAU01. Next base: position 5,023 of record DATBGR010000443.1, read on the forward strand.
ATGTAATGCATCGCAATCCTCGATATTTTCCTGAACCCGATCGTTTTTATCCTGATCGTTGGACAGAAGAATTTAAAAAACAATTACCAAGGTTTAGTTACTTTCCTTTTGGTGGTGGCATTAGAGGATGTGTAGGAGAACCATTCGCGTGGTTGGAAGCAATTCTTCTGGTTGCCACTATATCCAGGCAATGGAGGATGAAGCATGTACCATCTCATAAAGTTGAATTGAAAGCTTTAATCACATTGCGCCCCAAGTATGGAATGCAAATGAAGTTAACAAAAATATAATAGGAGTCGATGGAGATGCATCTATATCTTTTTTTAGGTAAAATACCAAATTATGATGATAATCTCTGTTGAAAGATCTTTTTCGCAACTACTTACAGTTTTAGATGTATGGCTTAAAAAACCACATTATTCAAATACGACAACCAGTGAAATTTTTTTCGTATAATATTAGAATTCTATTACCATACATGAGTATTATAAAATATTCATTAGTGTAGCTAGAATCTAGGACAAAAAAGATGTTTAGATAAAATAAAAGCTAGCTATCAAGCTTGATGGATTAATTTTCACCAGTAAACTCTATGGTCAAACCTCTTTTTCGATTTAACTCTAGTTTATAATCCTCATAATCCTCAACAGGGATAACTTCTAGATCCTTACAATTACATACAGGACAGTAATTAAACAGTGGGGAACCTTTTAACAGTGATACAGCCCACAGACAATTGTTACAAATAACCAAGTCCCTATTTTCAGTGCTTTTTTTTGCATTCATATTTATGACGATAGATTATGAGATGATGAAATATATAATTAGTTAACTAATTGGCCAGTATACCACGCAATAAAATTGAGTTCTGGTTTTTTAATGAGCCCATTATAAAGCTTAATTATCGCACCGAACTTGCATGGTATTGATACCACAATTAGTAAATAGATACAAGATTCAGAATTTAATGAATTAAAGGTTAATATGGAGAACTTGGTTTCTATCATCTATACTTTCTTCTTTCAAAATAGTCTGTGAAGTGTCTAATGACATAAAGAATTGCAAATGTCCCTCCAAGAGATAGAGAAATAATTGAAATCAGCCATATTACATCACTCACTCTTCTCCATACCCATGTCTTTTATTACTAGCAAGGAATTAAAGGTAACTTGTTTGTTAATCTACTAACCTCTCTAAAGCAATCACACTATGCATATTATATTTCTAATTTCTGCTATTCCAACTAGATTTGAGACTTGAAAAAAGCAATCGTAATATCAAAATGAGATCATAAATGCTGCATTTATGTTTGATAGACCATCAAAAATAATCGGTAATAAGACAATCTAACTCATCTTAATATTCTCTATTTCCATATAATCAATCGAAATGTTTGAGAAAAGATGCGCATATAAAAGGTATTACTAGATGAATCCACATACCAATGGAAGACAAATCTCTACTACTAAATAATAATATTAAAATGAGATACTTGGAATCAAAACAAGGCAACCATATTTCTGATAGGCATATTTTGTTTATTCATGGTCTTGGTTCATCGGCTGATAGATGGTTAGATATTCCTGATGCAATATCAATGTACTATCACACGATAGCCGTTGACTTAATTGGTTTTGGAGGAAGTGACAAACCAACAGATGTTAAATATACCATTGAAAAGTTCTCAGAATTCATTCTAGAATTTTTAGAGAAAGTTGGACTAAGTGGTGATGATAGAAAAATTACATTAGTAGGTCATTCATTAGGAGGGTATATAGCTGTTGATTTTGCTATAAGAAATAAGGGACTGATAGAAAAGCTTGTGTTAGTAGATTCTTCAGGCTTTCTGAACGGACCAACACCTCTACTTGAGCAATACCTAAACGCTGCTAAAAATCCATCATATGATAGTGTAAGGAATGTATTTGAACAAATGGTGGCTCAACCCTGGAAGGTTTTGCCTGTACTTATTAATACTTTTATAACAAGGATTAACTCACCTGGTGCAAAATATCCATTTGAATCAGCTTACCAGAATAGTACTACCACGCAAATTGACTTATCAAGATTAAAATCTATCGAAGATATTCCTACATTGATAATATGGGGCAAAAGCGATAACTTGATACCGATAGAGTATAGTGAGCCGTTCAAGCAAGTTTTTAAGAATTACAGAGTTGAAAAGATAGAAGATGCTGGCCATGCACCCTTTGCTGAGAAACCCGCTATCATATGCGAAATCTTGCATTCATTTCTATCACAAAATAATTAATGCGTAAATGAAGCCATCTAGATTCAATAAAGTCTATTTTAAAAGTCATAGCCGGCGCCAACGATGTTGCTAGCCCAATTACAATAGAGCCGCCTGTTGCTCTAGCCACTGGGATTTATTTTTCTTCATAGTTCATTTTATCTAAAAATGAATTGCTGAGTCACTTTACTTAATGATTTAGCAAGGTTTAGAAGGCACTGAAACTCTGAATTCGTCTATTATTGGTTTTATCTTTTAGTCTCTAGCCAAGGAACTTTAACTTGTAGTAACTTTTCATATTGCATATACGATATATATAAATAGGCTAATGTCTATATATTATATCGTATGACCGATATAATATTTGAAAAAGTGATTGTAAATTGATACCAATATCAGAAGAATCTATTGTAAATGCAGTAGAAAAAGTCAGCAAGAGTGTAGTCAACATCGCCAGCGTTAGGATGATGCAAGACCAGCTATTCAGAGTATTTCCAGTACAGGGCGTTGGGTCAGGTATAATCATCGATGATAGAGGACATATACTCACAAACAACCATGTGATAGATGGGACTGATAGATTAAGAGTAACTCTTGAGGATTCAAAACAGGTAGGTGCAAAAGTCGTAGGAACAGACGACGAAACCGACATAGCTGTAGTTAGAGCTGAACCTGTTGAGATAAACAGTAAAGATGCGGTTAAATTTCAACCTGTGAATTTAGGAAATTCTGAGGAGCTTAAGGTTGGACAAATAGTAATGGCTGTGGGTAATCCCTTCGGCCTAACTGGGGGACCAACAGTAACCGCTGGAATCATCAGTTCATTAAACAGAAACGTACAATTCGAAAATGGAATCTTGGAGTTAGTACAAACTGACACAGCAATAAATCCTGGTAATTCTGGAGGTCCCCTAATTAACACAAAGGGTGAGGTAGTAGCAATAAACACGGCAAAAATTCCGTATGGACAAGGAATCGGGTTTGCGGTTCCCATTAATACAGTAAAATCGATATTAAACGACTTGGTGGAGAATGGGCATGTCACAAGACCATGGCTAGGTATAAGTACAGTAAAATTAAATCCTAGTATAGCAAGCTTTTACAGATTACCATTAGTACATGGTGCATTAATAGTCAACGTTGAGCCATATAGTCCAGCGGATAATGCAGGATTGCGGAGAGGAGACATTATCGAAGAAATAGACGGAAATAAGATAGAGAGTCCTTCACAGATATCATCTTATATTAGAAAGAAAAAAAATGTGAATGACAGAGTAACAGTCATCATTAACAGATATGGCAGAGTTTATGAAGTACCATTCGAAATGGAGGCTCATACGTAACATTTGCTTTGTGGGTTGAATTTTATGTGGGTCTTGATTCATTGATACTAGAGAAAATAAGCAAAGAAATATTGAGTTGGCCTGGAGTTACCAGTGGTCAACACCGTTTTGGTGGGACTGAATTCCGTGTAGGAAAAAGAGAGATGGGACATGTTCATGGCGATAAATTGGCGGATCTGCCCTTTCCCATGCAAGTCAGGAATCAGCTCATTGAGTCAGGCGATGTCTCACCACATCATATTCTACCTGAATCCGGATGGGTAAGCAAATGGATAAGGAGTGACGAAGACGTATCTGAAGTTGTCGAATTGTTCAGAATGCAATATAAACGGCTAAATCCTCAACATGAAAAGAGTGTAGAGTAATTTATTTTTAGAATTTTAATCATAAAAGTAGAATAAGTGGTAAAGATCACGGTCTTGTATCCATGTTGTATGCCTTCTCATGAGTTTCGTATTGCAATGTTCCTACAAACTTGTTTCCACAAGTGAACTTCATAAGCATATTGATTTAACTATGTATTATTTCGGCACTCTGCAGACTTTACACCATCTGACTTGTCAACTATATCCCTCAATCCATTTGTCATGAAATTGTCCAATATGAAGGAAACATCTCTAGATTCATTAGACGTTATAAAGTTATTGGGTTGAATTCCGATACTCCCAGCTATAGATTTTGTCGAAGGTAACATATCAAATATGCTTAGGTTGTCCACAATTCTTTGCAGGTCGACTTTAGGAATATTTGATGTAACAACGCTTCCATTAGTATCGGGGAAATATATTACTCTTTGTCTTGAAGTTACTGTGAGATGATATCTATTTATAAAACTTTCAATATCTGAATCTTTTCCATTGAAAATTACTGGTATAATGGCATTCTTTGGTTCCACTTTACTGATTTGAAGTATCAATTTGTTTATTTCCGTTTCTGCGGCTAACCTGCTGAATTTCTGATGAGCCATGCCCACTAATTCATAACACTTACCACCAATGTTTATATTCTCATGTTTTTCGGGATAGAAGGAATATACGATAAAAAAACTAATTAGTCCGGCAATTACAAGTACTCCTATTATAGGTATTGCTATTATACCGTAGTTTACCGTTTTATATAACCTCTATTTTATTTCCTTTGATATTTACCAATGATAGAGAAGGTAAATTGTCTTTGTCAGAATTAGTTGTAATTGACATAATATTGAAAACGTCTCTCTACTTCTTTGTTATTTCCTCTTCTAATGAGCAGAATTTGGTTATGTAGTTGTTCCTTAATATACTCTAAACATATTTGTGTTTGTTCACTTGGTGGTAGCTGCCCTGACAAAATAGCTTCAAATTGTTTCATAAAATCTACTACCTTCTCTCTGTATTCCTCAGCTGACGGTCTTCTGTTACTCGTTACCTTAAACCACGTTGTTGTACACGGCGCTGCATAATTTTTTGCCAATTCTTCAATTACCCGCTCTATCTCAAAATAGTCTTGTTTCATATCTTTTTATAGGCAAAATAACGATATATTTACTACGGAAAAAAGATGTTAACTAGATTTCCGTTTAGGCAACACGAAAAAAATTTTCCAGGACAGCAATAAGCGCCGTCTTTCATATAATTTCCTAATTGGCAATACATAATAATGATAGAACAGATGTCTACTTATTGGTAGACGAAATCGATAGATTTCTATTAGCACAGCTTGGCAAGAATTCACGTACATCTTCATATGAAATGACAAGATATCTCCATGGACTTGGGTACAAAATAACCGATAGAACTGTAAGACACAGATTGAAGAGATTGGAAAAATCCAACACCATATTAGGTTACTCTCTTCTTCTAAATCCTACATTACTATCAGACAAGATAAATCGTACAATTCTTCTTAAATTCAAATTCAAAGCTGATACTTCTGTTATGATCTCCCATCTTGAAAAATACTGTGGCGAAGCAGAGTTTTGTGTTTACTGTGCAAGGATGACAGGAGACTTTGATTGGATATGTCATTTTGTTTTCGATTCTGTTGACCAATATGAATTTGAAAGTAGCAACTTTTTGAATAGATTTGTCGATCTGATAGATGATTTCCGTTCTTATGAATCTAGCATGGTGAAGGTTACACCTTATACTTTATTTGATGATCATGACATAAGAGACCAAAAGTGGCGTGCTTACAAGATCCTCAGTTCATTGAAGAAATATCAAAGACTAAATGAAAAGCTCCAGTTTATCGTCGAGAGTTTAGTAAAACATTTTGGCGCAAAGTTTTCTCGGATATGGTTATTGGACAAGGAAAGAAAAAATCTTATACTAAAGTTTAGTGCCGGAAAGTACAAAAATATAGATGGTGAATTTTCGAAGGTTCCTGCAGACTCTAATAAGATTGGGAATATAGTAATCACCGGCAAGCCATCAATAACAAATGATGTTGTTAATGACAAGAGGATAAGATATCCTGAGTGGGCTAAAAGAGAAAATCTTCAATCTTTTGCAGGGTATCCTCTAACCCATGGTGATAATGTTATAGGGGTTCTAGCTATGTTCAGCACTAGAAGAATGCAGGCGGCTGATTTTGAAGTTCTAGGAGTTTTCTCAAGTCAGGTATCTAAAGAGCTAGAAGGATTATACGAGGCCGTGGATTTCCTGATGCCTGGCAGGATTAAAGAATAAAACAATTAT
>DATBGR010000444.1:0-7648 GCA_036557905.1 Nitrososphaeraceae archaeon
CATTCCACCTTTCATTTTGCATCCTGTGCTTGCACACGTTGAACATGTGCCGCCTGACGGATGACACGGACAAGGACATTCCATATTTTCTTCATGATGACTTTCCATTATTAACAACTCACCTATTACCACTAGATTAAGGTGTGTAACTATATAAGTTGGCAAGTCCTGATCTGGTTATTAAGTATAGATCTGGTAAGTTAGATGCATATTGTCCTTAACAGCTTGAATATAAATATTGAATGTGCACGAAAAGGCATTGCAGTATTAATAGAAGATCCTGATAAAACAAGTTTCATAGAGAGATATGATTTGCATGAAAAATCTTGGGACACGTGATTATCCAAAAGTAAAAATGATATCAGAGTGTTCAAAGAGTGGAGATAGTATAATTAATGAAATTAATCCATAGCTCTTTGGGACTATTGTAAAATGCAGATAACAAAATATAACAAGACAGCACATTCAACTCTTCAAACCAATCATGATATCGTATTATGAAGCAAATGTATCAAACCAGTTACAAGAATGGAAAAGAATCATAATACATTCGCATTTGCCTTCAGCCATCTAATTCTGAGAATTAGATCAGTGCACGCTATTTTGCATTAGTATGTTTGAGTTGTTGTATTCTTATTTACAGGAGGATAATTTTGGGATAGGCTCTTAGTAAGTCCTGAGAGTATTTAACTAGAACAAATAATCTAAGATCCAACTCTTTTCATCTTAGACCCACATTTAGGGCAAGCAGTTTCCTTGTGTTGTGTTCCACAGGCCATACAATAGAACTTTAATGTTGAGCCGTTACTTGTGTTAAACATAGCAGACATTGAGCCACTTATTCGGTTCATTCGTTTAAGCATTATCCTTCGCATATACATATTTAACAAAATAAATACTCCAAATATGACAGCTAAGGATAATGGAAATGGCAATAAGATAGAGATCGTAAGACTTATTCCAAAGGATATTCCTTGCCAAACTAACTGGTTATGTAGGAATTGTTTGTTATTATTGATACTCATTCTTGACTCACACTCATTAATACCTTTGTTGTACAGCTATTATAAGAATTATCCAAATTCCCTCCAAATCTATTGTATTGACCGCAGATCCTTAGCCATATCTTTCTGGCTAGTTCAAAAAGGGCTGATACCTTTGGATGAATCAATATAATATGTACTAATTGGAGACACAGAACTTGGATATGCAGTCCAAATATCGCAACCGCGATTGTGGCCGCCATTATAACAGCAGCAGGTGCAGCTATTGCCAGAGACGGCCTTTTTGTTATCATTACCGTTGTTGTTGCCGCAGTTTCTTTGTTATTCAATTTTTGTCTCCATGTATATCTAGTATTTACCTGACTATAAGAAAAGATACAAATTCCAACATTGAATTTCTAATCTGGATTCCAAAACTGAAATCTAGCACCTTATTTATATATGATACTCTAACAATTAGAGCCGACTTAATTGAAATGACACAGATTCAAACAAAGACTCACAAGCACCAAATATCTGAAATGCTTGCCATAGCCGCGATGACCTTATTACTGGTTCATATAGCAGATGGATCTATGGAACGTGTTATCAAGCACGGATTTTTGCCAGTGAGTATAGATAAGAGGCCATTTAGTATATCTAACTTTGGTATCTCATCAATAATTCTGTTTTTCCTAGCTCTCGGGATTGATATACGAGGAAAAAACGAATCAAATATAACAACTACTCTTCTTATATTTGGTGGTGCACTTATCGGAACAACTGCGTTAGGAGTATCAATGATGGATAGCGGCAAAATGATAACAACAATTTTGACAGTATGTGCAATGGGATATGTAATAATGGGATCAGGTATACTACTAAGAGCTATACAACGTAGGAGAGTTATATCCAAAATTATCTAAATTATAAGAAGTAAAAGATCATTATAAGTGGAGGACTATTACCAAACATGAATAAAGGTGCTTATCCGGTAGTTCAAACAATAATTTCTTCGTTTCCGACTGGAGTGATTCATGGATATGTAGATGGCCAACAGGACTGCCAGCTATAGGTGCTGCAGTAGTAGCTGCAGAACAATATACTGGTTATACTATGAATTCAATTGTTTCAATAGATGGCTAATACTCCTTTACGTTACTACGATGAATATATATCGTATTAGTTGCTTATCCTGATGGAACCAAGAAGAAGGTAACTGATTTTCAGGTAGAACAGGGAATGGCTTACAGTCTTGACTTTAGATACTAGAACTACCTTTTATTTTTAATACTGTTAAGATGTGAAGGAATTCTATTTACAAATTTTGTAGTTAGAATCCATCGCAACACCACAGCTTGTAACAATGAGCTACAAAAATACTTATAACAACTAGAAACTAGTACAAATCAGACAAAAAATTGGATGAAAACAAAAACCCAACTAAACCTTCAATTATAATTGCAGCTGCAGCTACTGTAATAGTTATCATATCTGCTGCAATGATTCTTGGAATACAAAGCCAAACATGGCATACCGCATTAGCACAGAGTGCCAACAGTAATACAACAACACCAGCAACAAATAATACGGTTGTAACAGTCACACCAAGCCAATCGACTAACAAGACATTCTGGATAAGCACAGTACACCTTGATGGGACAACAACCATACATAAGGGCCTAGCATGTGATAATTGCACTCAGAATACTCCACCGCATCCAGCCGAGAAGTTTCCTAATGCTACTCTTCCTGCGGGAGCAGGGCTTGTGTTAAGACCGCCCAACAAAGTAGGGGCTTGGGATATGAGGGCATTTACATTTGCTCCAGACCAAATAGTCGTTAATCAAGGCGACACAGTCACTCTTCATTTCTTAGGTGTACAAGGTCCGCATCATGTGATAACTGTCGAAGGTGTTGGAACCTTTCCACTTGATAGGGGACATATCCACACACTATCGTTTACTGCGGACAAACCTGGAACAATAACGTACTGGTGCCACGTACATCCTCCAAGCATGGTTGGCGAGATCTTGGTACTTCCTAAACCAGCATAGTAGATGACAACAAAGCGAAGTACTGCTACTATTTAACATCAACCTGGATGTATTGATCTCTTCTCTACTATTTTTTGCAATGATTTCAACATAATTCATCCTATCGCTAAACAATCTGTTCTTTATGTGTTGAGCGTACTGGATACAAATACAGCAACAATGACATTTACAATGAATATTAGAATTACAAATAACTGGCTCAAAGAATACTTATTGATGTTTGAAACAAAGCTAGAAAACTCGAAGTTGTGTATAGATATTTAATATCCGACACGCAAATATTTCTATGATACTTGCGGGCCTTCAAACATAGTTTCGTTGTGAATAGTCCTATAGATAGAGTTTGGGAATTTTATACAGATATCAAACATCTTGAAATAATAACCCCAGTAGAGATAGAACTTAAAATTACTAGTGCCACAAGCCAAAAACTTATCCAAGGATCAGAATTTTGGCTTGAGGGAAAATTAATGATCTCCAGGAGGAAATGGCACTCCGTAATAAAATCCATAATGCCCTATCAATATTTAGATGAAATGTTAACTGGCCCTTTAAGAAAGTGGAGGCACTTGCACAAATTCAATGATATTCACATCAGGGAGGATCAAAAGCAAACTGAAGTAATAGATGAGGTTGACTTTGAACTTCCATATAGCCTTGTAGGAAAGTTATTTGAAGGTTATGTATGTAAGAGACTTGAGAAATTCTTCGATTATAGGAAAGCAGCAACAATCAAATGTTTAGAAGATGATACGTAGATAAAGTTAAAGATTATCACATGATAAGGCAGTGTCAATCTATCAATCCTTGTCTTGAACATAATGGCATAGATGACAAAACTAGAGATTATTAACAAGAGGAATGGGACAAGTGACTGGCGATTAGGCCCATAGATGGCTCTATTTGGAGATAAAACACTAGTATTTGTAGTTAATTAACCTTTGGATATACTAATGATCATCAAAAGTCAAAGGGTAAAGAGAGCACTCGTTACTGCGTTGGCTGATGAAGAGATGATAAAAATAATGAATTGTGTGATAGATCATTCGAAATCCTTTATTGATATTACGCACGAAAATAATGATATTCCACATACTACCGCGTTTAGAAAAATGAAATGGCTCCTAAACGAAGGCCTACTTATAGTTGATAAAATTGTAATTACGCCTGCTGGAAAGAAATTTAGTTTATACCACTCTACATTGAAGACCATTAGTATAAAATACGAAAATAACGAGATGATTGTAGAAGCTGAGCAAAACTATGATATTGCAAAAAAGTGGGTTGGGAGATTCTTCTCATTAGACTAGTCTTATGAATCAAAGGTAGGAATTTTCTTTTTTATGTATTTCCATTAGTACCTTCTAAATCATCCTGTTCAACAGACTCGAACTTATCGATCATCTTATATTCATTCCTTCTACCTGAATATAGTCTCAACCATAACATTATAGCTAAGAATAGCGCTGCCGTTATGTGAAATTGTGGTCCGATGTAGGGTAATAAAGTTGAAATGGCAGGAAATTTGTAAACTTCGAATATCTCTCCTATTATATAGAGCAAAATGAATATAGATAATTGGAACTCAAATCTTCTAATATTTCTATATCTAGCTGTAAGGAATCCGAATATGGCCATTGTTACTAGTAGCATAATTATTGTTAATATACTAGAAAACAAAAAGCTGATTTCGCTATGAATCTGTATCACTGTACTTTAGCATCCTCCTTCCTTTTCAATTTGGATCTAGTAATAAAATAGCTGATTGCAAATAAAAGTAGTATAACAAAAGATATTGGTTCCAATATTCCTTTAGCCAACTGGCTAAAACCGAGGGCAACTACAAAATGATATATGCCTTGTACGATTACAAAACCTGCAAGTACTATTAGTAGACCTCGAAAGTGATTATTATTACTATTGTCATGCATTTTTAATACAAAGAAGAGAAAGATTGGAACTACGGCAGCAACAAAATATACAATAGTCTGGATAATCGAGATTTGGGTTTGGATTAATATCAATTTTTATCCGACTCCAATTTCTAAGACACTGATTATTATGAGATCCAGATATTAAAATAGGCTGTTCAATTCCACTATTGGAATCCGGATGCGGAATCCAAAGCTGAAATATGTCCCCATGTTTATAATCATAAGAACGTAAAATAGTTCTATTGAGAAAAATTGAATAATAAAAAAATAACAGTAGGAACAACAACAAAAAAGCAAAGATCGCAACAGACGTATGAAAGGAAAGGAATCATAAATGGAAAGATCTATCTTTCCTATTTGGCAGGAGCTATGATCGCGATGGCCGGAATATTGCATTTAGTAGTTGCGTACAACGTATTAGGAGGACTGGACGGAATAATAGGTTCACTAGTAGGACCAGGTCTATTGACTGCAACCTTTAGTATAGCTAAATTGGGATTCTTCTTTTTAGTAGCTGGGATGGCACAACTTTTTTGGTCTATACCAATGACAAAAAGATGGGGAAGAAAATGGTATTATATAGGAATATGTGGAACAATAGCATTAATCGCACTATACGCTGCAACCAAAGGTCCTAACCCAATTACCACAGGTGGAATTAATATACCAGTATACGATATACCAACAGAGGTATTCCAAATTGCCTATGTTGCAATCGCGACCCTCATAATAATAGTACAAAGGAAGCAAAGATCCGAAATAAAGCTAAGGGAGTTTGAGTAATCTGTGTGGGCTTCACGATATATCTAGTGTATTTGGCAGATTATGTGAGAGGGCAAAAGAACAGAAAAACTGACTTACAAAATCAGGGATCAGATTTACATACCATCATGGAAATGGAAACAAAAGTAACTCCAAAACCATCATTAATCAAAAGAATACTTGTAGTAGATGATGATCCTGATGTTACATTAACTTTCAACGCGGGTTTAGATGGGCATTATTATGATAATGGTAACAGGAAGAAAATATTTGAAGTATATACCTATAACGATCCTTTATTAGTGTTGAAAGAATTCAAACCACATTTTTATGATCTTCTTCTAACTGATATTTATATGCAAAACATGAATGGCTTTGAGTTATGTGAAAAGATATTAGAATTGGATGTTGATATTAGAATATGTTCTATGTCTGCATTAGCAGCAAATATCCAACCTCTAAGAGAAGTATACCGTAATGTAGGTTTTGGATGTTTTATCGAAAAGCCAGTATCGATAGAATACTTAATTAAAAGATTATCAGCAGAGTTGGATTAGTAGTAATAATACTAGCACTTTGAAAACGTATCTTCCATATTAGTTAATTATAGGATTTGTGAGATTTACAAACTATGAATAAAAATATCAATGCCGAGATCGTAGTTTCTCGTCTTAATTTTATATAGCAGACTTATTAGATGCTTATTAGATGAACGACAAAACCTTCTCTTATCGGAGATAACTGGAGTTAGTCTTCGAGATTATCCGTGGTCCCTTAATGAAAGAAAACAAGCTAATATTTAATATCCATCGTACTGATTGATTTAACTGAATTGAATGATTCAAAGCAGTCAATGAATCTTATCAGTAGAGAAGAATTAAAAGAGAAGTTAGATTGTAAAGATAAGTTTAAATTAGTAAACGCTTTAGGAGAATGGGCATTTGAAGCTAAACGAATACCTGGTTCTATCAACACCAGTAATATGCAAGACGCAAGAAAAATGCTTGATCCTAGCGATGATATTGTCATACATTGTTCTATTCCATTATGCCCTGCGAGCATAATAGGATATCAAATCTTGGAACATAACGGCTACAAGAAAATAAGGCGTTATGCAGGTGGATTGCAAGATTGGGAGGAAGCAGGATATCCATTAGAAGGAAGTCTAGCCCGCAGTCCTTGACAAATAAATGAATAAAGTATTAGGATACGTGATGATTGGTACAAGTGCGATATGTCTAATTATTGCTGCTACCTTAGCAATTGATCGAATCATATATCCACATCATCAACCCGCTTTACTTACAACAGTTATTTTTGTCATAATGGGCACTGTCCTTATCTATGTAGGTATGCATGTAATCGCGCCAAAGAAAAAAAATGGATCAAATTTAGTGTTTGAAAACGGGCTTCGTATTTTTATGCCGTTTTTGCTAGAGGTAGCCGTTACACCGGAAATGTTGCCATATGATTGGTAACGCTATGGTGTGCACGTGTAGCCAGAGAATTTAACAAAAATGTCTAATTTTGACCGGTATAGAAAACCTCCGTTTTATGAGACATTTCCACTGAAGCCCATCTAGCAAAAGGAAAGGTAACATTTTGTTACGTTATAATTCTATGTTAACAAAATGTTAACAGTGGGCTGGGTTCAGGAATCCAGTTTTAGCTGTGTAAGGATTTACCTATCTCTTACGTAATAATTAAGATTATTTTATATAACCATAAACTCTAGAATAGAAAGAATATTATGAAATCACGCATCAATGTAATAACAATAGGCGTTAATAATTTAGAAAAATCACTCGCGTTTTATCGTGAAGGATTAGGACTGCCATCAAACGGAATTGTTGCAACTGAATATCATGATGAAATTTCAGGAGCAGATGGGACAATAGCAATGTTTGAATTA
>DATBGR010000445.1:0-20492 GCA_036557905.1 Nitrososphaeraceae archaeon
TCTTCATTTGCAAAATTTAAAATATTATTAAAGGTTGTTTGAACTTCACAAGGATCCTGTATAGTTTCCATAAATTCTCTTTTCAAACCATGTTCGATTTCCTTTACCCTCTGTTTTGCAGGTAATGCCTTCTTCCAAAGCATATCAAAGAAATATTGTTGTTGATCTACGATCGCCTTCACTGTGCTTACTATGAGTTGAGGTGGTGGTCCCGAATCTGTATTAGTTGCGCTGGCATGGTATTCAATTCCATCACCAATCCCAAAATTTCCTTTAACCTCATCCAAGTGTCTTACATCTCCAATCTCCATCAATTCTTTGCAATATTGGAGATTATCTTTGGTAATTTCTGAAATGAATCTAAGTCTTACACCTCTTTTCTTCATTCCAACGAAGGCCTTTGTCACAGGATGATCAGGAATAAGAAGTATCGACATACCATTGGCATCTATACAACCAACCATAGTATATTTGATAACATGACATCGTTCTACTACTCTTCTGACAATTTCGTCTGGATCATACAACACCTCAGTCTTTTCAGGAAGGAGAGTAGGAATAAAATGGCCAGTGTCACTCAAAGAAAACTTTGCATAAATTTATGCAGGCAATTATTAACTATAGCTGAACTTAGTTAATGCACATGGAATAATAGTTACGAATCATTTGATTATAAACGTGATTAAATACCATTAAGATCTGGTTTGACTTCTCCTTCCATAATCAAATGTTTTGCTATCTTATTTTTACTAGGCTGTTCTACATTTCCAATAGCACTAAGAATGTTTTGAAGTGTAACACTCATTTCCTCGTATTTTTGCTTCATAGCCTGAATCTCTTTATCTTTTTCTGATAATTCTTCCTCTACGGATTTCATATTTGAGAAATCAGTTTGCAGTTTTTTCACCTCTACCTTCATACGTTCTTCATCTGATATAGTCAGCTCTGATACTGCCTTCAGATAATCTTCAAGTAACATCTTCGGCATATCGGCCCTATTGTAATTTTGTTCTAATGCATGTATATTTATTAAAGCATGACCCATCATCATTTCCTTTCTGATAAAATCAATAGCGAGTCTTCCGTCCTTAGTTCTGATATTACTTAATGTGGTATTGAAAAACTTTCTAAACCCGTGAGCAATTTTGATATTATATCTATCTTTATAATTTTGTGAAACTTCTCTGATACCTGCCTTGTAAGCCACTGTTCTTATTATACCGGCTACAGTAGATAGTACAACAGGCTTTGTATTATCTAATGTTGCTGTCTTGCCATCAGGACTGATATCAAATCGTCTTAGAAGAATTGGGCTCTTTTTTGTTATTATTTCACCAAACTTTATCCGAAGATTTCGATATTCTTGGTATGCAGAAAAAGCCTCAGGCGAGATAAAAGTATCATATTCATCATCTGTTCCCTTGTAAACAATGACATGAGCTGCAATTAATTTTTTGCCTGTTGTTTCATCGTAGATAGGTCGTATATCTCCATCAGTAAGGCCAGCAAAGCCTCCTAATCTCATTCCACTTGATGCCATGAAAAGTCTAGGAATTTTGGCTCTAAGGTCTGAATGTTCTAGCATCTTCTTTATCTGTTCTCTTGTATATGCTTCATCTGATGCGTTGCCATTACTATGTGGTAAGAGTTTGCCTATTTTCCTCCAATTAAGAATAATATCATTCATTTCACAGAACAACTTTACCGGAGGAATCGCACTACGGGCTGATGCAGCAGTGATCTGTCCATTAGTAATCTTAGCTTGTATAAATAAAGTGTAGTCTTCCAGTATACGTTGTAGTAGTATCACTTCTTTGACATTACCTCCAACATACTTGGAAATAATATCCTCAGTTGTCATTTCAATGAACCTACAAAAATGCCATAATTGTTGTTTGTATAGTTGAAGCGATTTATCTGAATGAAGAGCACCCCTAAAAAGTTGGTAGGATCTACCTGTCAGATATTTATCATAATTTAGAAGAACTCTTTGTCCATTTCTCAAAAACTTCTTAGATATAATCTTGTCGTTTGAACGAATAGCGTGAACGGATCGATTTGAGGATTGATTAACCTTGTTAGTCAGTTTATAGCTAATCTTTATTTGCTAAGCACATATATAACATTTATTTTGGGTTAGTCTATTATATATCAATCTTTATAGTAAGAGAGTTTCAAAATTTTGAAAGGATCGTTTCTTTATGTCTATGAGTGGACTATACTTTTGGAGAAGTGACAATTTCCTGATTCGAGATCATAGTCCGCGACTCTTTTACCATATTCGCGTCCATATCTAAAACCTTCTACTAAAGACAATTATTACCCAATAGACCATTTTGATCCAGATTTTGAGTACAAAACGTGCTGGATCGATGATTGTACGTTTATCTGATTTGATGTACAATTTTCCATATTCTGACAAGAGACAGAATCAACCTTTCGTGCTAAATGAGATATCTGAAGCATATAATTCAGGGTACAAACACATAATCCTTGAAGCACCCACAGGATTTGGTAAAAGTGCAGTTGCTGTAGCCGTTGCTTTGACTATGGGATCTAGCTATATTTGTACTTCTACCAAAGATCTACAAAGACAATATTCAAATGATTTCCCCTATTTGAGACTAGCAAAAGGAAAGAATAATTTTCCTTGTTTGGTAAAGGAAGATTTTGTTATGAATCAGACCTACAAATGTGGAATTTGTACTAGAATTGGCATGATCAATACAAACAAGGAATGCAGTCATCTCTCTGTTGAATACGGTCCTTGTATGATAAACAAGGACTTTAAGGATGCTGGATGTAAATATAGAACTTTTTTAAAAGATTACAAAGTTTCTAACAAAGGAACTAAGGAAGAAAGGATATCGATTTCATCTGATCTTAGACTAAATTATCAAAATGACTATTCAAGATGGCTTCATATTAAGAACTTTCAAACCAATCATACAAATACAGAATGGAGACCATGTGGATATTTTGATCAGCTTAACACTGCTTTGACCGCCAGTCACTCCATATTTAACTATTCCAACTTTTTGGCTCTTTTACCAAACAAAAAAGTACTACCTAAAAGACAGCTACTGATATTAGATGAAGGGCATTTAATAGAGACTGAGCTTATCAAATTTAGAGGATTGTCGATTTATAAGAAAAGATGGAAAAGATATATCCAAAATTTTAAGATGATAGATTATGGTTATAATGATATTGGAAAATGGATCGAATTTCTGATCAATATTGAAACTAATATGCTAAAGTTGCTTGGAGAAGAATCACTGACAGAAATATTAGCATTAGAACGTAAGATCAAATACCGATTTGACACATCAAGCATTAAGGAAAAAAAGAAAACGACTTCAAAAAGAATAATTTCTGCACCTGATTTATTTGATAGTGATGAGGAAATATCTAAGAAATATATTGATTTTTCGAATAGACTTCAGGATGCTGCACCTGGAATTATCGAAGAAATTGCTGTCGAAGCTATACGAGATTTAGAGAGACTCACTAGAACAATAAATAATATCTTGGAAGATCCAAGTAATTGGATAGTATCAGAAATACAGAAAGAGAATGTAGGGAATAATAAGTATGAGGTAATTAGAGTCGATTTTAAGCCTCTGGATGTATCAAAGTATTGTCAAAGAATATTTGAAAAATGTGAGAGGACTTTGATAATGAGTGCAACAATACTAAATCACAAGGCATTTTGTAAAAGTGTTGGAATATCTTATGATAATATAAAATACATAAAGATTCCTTCTCAGTTTCCAATTGAAATTAGACCAATATATCCTCTTAATATAGCTTATCTCAATTTCCATAATCTTCAATTAAACGAAGTCAAATTAGTCATCGCAAATGCTATTGATAATTTGATGTCGATACACAATAACGATAAGGGGATAATTCATACAACATCCTATGAGCAACTAAATTTTATCAAAGAAAGATTATCAATAGAAAATTCAAGAAGATTAATTGTTACAGATCCGGAAATACAAAGAGAAGAAATTATTGAAGAGCATACAACTAAAGCTAAAGAAAAACCGACTGTTTTGATATCGCCATCTTTAAACACCGGGCTTGATCTAAAAGATGAGTTATCAAGATTTCAAATAATAACCAAAGTTCCATATCCTAACAAGAATGATAGATGGATTAATGCAAAGAGAGAGAAAGATCAAGAATGGTATTATTGGCAAACAGCAGTAAGATTAGTTCAAGCCTACGGTAGATCGATAAGATCTAAAGATGACTGGGCAAAAACATATGTTTTAGATTCTGCCTTTGAATACTTCATAAAAAAGAATAGCGATATGTTGCCAGAGTGGTTTGTAAACGCAATAAGAGATAGCAACAAAAGACATACAAAGTATAATAAAAACGATAGACTAGTACCTCCAGTACTCTGATTTACCATAATATAATCTGAGGAAACATTATTAAGAATATCAGAATTTTGCAAAAATACATAAAATCAACATAGACACATACACTATGACACCAGAATTACTTTACAAGATTTGATAGGCATATGAAATCCCGTTCCTCCAAGTCAAAAGCATATTATAAACAATAGATAGTAAACTAACTACGCTTCAATCATGATGATACTCAAGTCATAACATCTTATATATTTATTGAACACACTGTTATATAGTAACAATACGTAGATATATAGTTAAATCATCACCTGATAAATTTAAATTAAGATAATACCCTATTTTATAAACCAATATATTAAATGAAAATATGAATCTCATTACAGAGAACGGTAATTTTGTAAATAATTCAAGAACCTTCTTTATTTTTGAGATATCATCTCTTCCGATGGCAGAGTCATTTTATCAAGTTGAAAGATTATGACAGCTATTCAGCTATGTTACTATTACAAGATGTCATATTTATGCAGTATTTAGTCTTACTTCTGAAACATTTACCGAATTGTCATTATTACTGTCATTATTTCCTTGTCCAGATTGACCATAGAATGTAATCTTAACATATTTAGCATCTACATGTGAAATAATGCCGTAATTTTCAAGTCCATTAGTAGAGCCAGAACTAGTTCCTTTAAGAACATCAGTAAATGTTTTACCATCTATCGAAGTCGATATCATAAAATTATTCTCATGTTTATCGCCTTTATCCCATGCAATATCTACGCTACACAATTTCTTTATATCATGTAAATTAAGTTGAAGATATGTTCCGAATGCTGTTGCGCTCCATTTTGTTCCTAGATTATTATCTATGGTATTAATAGGCATGTTTTTATTATTATCACTTGTTATAGGTGTACTAATAGTAACAGATGCTATAGATGCTATCTCGCAATTACTGTTGTCACCATAATACGTCGTAGCAGGATTGCTGAATGTCGTTTGTCCTTCAGTTGAAGGAATATTGGTTGTCGTAAGCAATTGGTTATCCAATATCTTATTAACATCATTCATATCATTATCATTTTTATGCTGAGTCGAAATGTTAGTACTGCAATCTTTCCCCAAACACAATCCTCCAAGACAGGGATTTGATGTAAGACATGCTAGCTCTAACCTTTTATTATTATTGTTGTTGTTAGCATTTACTTCATGAATTTGATTTATTGTAATGAATAATGTAAGGGTAAGTAATACCACTAGCTGAAACAAAAAGACTACTGAATTGGTTGGCTTATTTTTCATCGACTCCATTAAGATGTATGGGATCAGAATATTTTTATCTGCTTTTATAGATTATTTAAGCAGATTGAATTTATTGCAGCTATAAGTAAATATGATATATAATCTGTTAGATTTTATTGTACACTGTAATTTGTACTGTAACAAGGCTAGCAAATTTAAACTTAGAGCGATAATCAATAAATATCACTAGCGATTTTTCTTGTCTGTTTTAGTCATAATTATCTATAGTCCTATCGGTCTGCCTACATTTGTTGGTACATCAATAGTAGCTTTTGATGATTAAAAGAGTGTTTGTCAGAATAATGACATAATCAGAGAATCAAAAGGCATTAGATATCTGTCATATCATATATGGCAATACTATGGTGTAGTTGGTGCCCGATTAGGCGGCTTTGGGGGTACTGGGGAGGGATTCGGTGGAGGATAGGGGATAGAGGAAGTTATAAACGATCCTGGTCGTCCTGCAAGCATAATATTAACATGTTCATATTTACCGTCTCTATATACAGTTAATGTAATATTATTGCCAGGAGATTTATTCTGCTCGAGATATGATACTAGATCATCAAATCGTGTAATATTTTTTCCATCTACAGATGTTATTATATCTCCGCCATGTTTTTGACCATACTGATCTGCAGTAGATCCTTTAATACCAGATTTGTCAGCAGAACCATTCTTCACTATACTATCTACTACAACTCCTTTGAGATCAGATGGTAAATTTTTGAATCTTTGAGTCAAATCAGATGTAAGCGATGCACCTGTAAGTCCAAGATAAGGATGAGTATAAGTACCATTTTCAATTAAGACTGGAATTATTTTTTTTATTGTATTGGACGGAATTGCGAATCCGATACCAGAAAATCCGCCAGTGGATGAAAGGATACCAGTATTCAATCCTATAACATCACCTTTCATATTTAGCAAAGGGCCGCCAGAATTACCAGGATTTATAGCAGCGTCGGTTTGAATTATGTCTGGTATTGAGAATCCATAACTAGGATCTGGAAATAAACGACCTATCTGACTTACAATCCCTGTTGTCATAGTATTATCCAGACCATATGGATTACCAATAGCTATCACTTGGTCACCAACTTCAAGTTCTGACGAATTACCTAACATGATGGGTTTAGATAGAAAGGTCGATGATAACTTTTGAGTACCATTACTATTTGGATTCAAAATCTTTAGTAATGCTAGATCACTAAAAGGATCTCGACCTGTTACATTGGCGGTATATCTATTACCATCAATAGAGGTAACATCAACTACTTTTGAATCTCCTACAACATGATTATTAGTAACTATATGTCCTTGTCTATCATAAACAAAACCTGAACCCAAAGCCGATTGGTTTTCTCCTCCCTGTTGTTGCGGGGAATTGGGATTTGTTATTGGTATCTTGCTGGTAACTTGCACAACAGATCCCTCTACTTTTTTGAAAATATCTTTGATATTAGAAGTGAAATTGGTATTGTCGGTATTAGTTGTGTTAATTTGAAGACTAGACTGATTAGATATCGATGACGCAGTAGCGATCTGAAATACAGAAGAGTATGACAATAATATTGACAAAGCTATACCTACAAGTAAGAAAATCATACCCAAAAACAGCTGAAATTTATTTGACTCTTGTTTGGATACGCTCATTAATAAGTTTGAATAATTGAAACAATATATACATTTTTATTTTAAAATGTTCTTTCGATATGCTTCTCTTGCTATTTTGATTTCTGTACTTGTACAAAATAGAAAGGCTTTTCGTTTCAAATGTTTATGTAATACATAATAAAATACCATCCGTCAAAAAAATATCATATCATTACAACAATTACAATCACAAATACAATAATACACATTATAATACATTATAATACATTATCATTGACTATCAAGTCGGTCATTATTGTTATTAGGAATAATCATGAATTAATATCATAAGTAGGGCAATTCAATCATGTCTTTTATAATGCTGGAAACCATGCCATAGCGATCAAGTCGCATATTCTAATACGGTAATGACAATGAAGTTGCTCAATGTTATTATATACATAAATGAAGGTACAGTGATCTCGGGGCTCGAATCGTCGATATCAATACGCATAATAGCTGAAAATCAAAGTATGATTAAATCTGAATAATACAGTTTTTTAAACTAATTATCTAAATTTAATACGTTAGTACTGAAAGTTATACAAATAATAAAAAATGAGAGTGGATCATTTACCTATCTTAAACATTTTTGTTCCACAAACAGTACATATTCCCTGTGTTGCAGGCTTACCGTTTTTCATCGTGATCTTTTTCTCGTCATTCATTGACCTTTTTGATTTGCATTTAACGCAATATGCTTCCATGATAATGCAAGTGATTAAGCGAAATAAAAAAGAAGCGGTGTATAAAATGATTGTCTGAAAGAATAGTGCAAATTATTCATCATAATTCGTTATGTATAGAGGATAATTCGAATAATTTATTATAAGAGATAGTCTATATTGAGTTTTGTGTCGCTTTATAAGTAATTATTTCTATTTCCCACTACTTTAAACTTGTAATGTTTAAAGATTTCGCGGTAATGACGAACGTAGCTCTCTGCTACATCACGAGTTGAGAAATTACATCTAATACCATCAATTGCGATCCTTTTATCGTAAGAATCTACAACCTCGATCATATAAGATTTAGGCAAGTTTTTGGCATTTTTTAGCAATATGGATACACTAATTAGTAGAAATAAGATAGTGGACATAATAATTAAAGCGTATTCAAATCCCTTACTAAAGTTTATGAAAGAAGTAATTAGATTATTATCAATCCATTTATAGGCAACATTTAGAACTTCAAATAGAGCTGTTATAATAACAGTTAATATCATTATTATGTACTGTTATAATATCAGTTAATATCATTATTATGTATTTATATTCACTTATTACTATACTTTCCTTCTATACATCAATTAAATAAGTACTCAATTTGAAAACATAAAATATATTATAAAATATATGAAATCTTATTTTCTTATTATTGGAATTTAATAACACTGTTATGATAAAAGGAATGTCGATCAGTTTGGAATTGATTATTACTTATGACTAATTTAAATATGGAGATAGATCGATTGATTAATTATTATATATTCTTCAATATAGAGAATACAATATTATTAAAAAACGCAAGCTCTATTTAAAGCTCTTACCGGTTTTCGAATGATGCTTGTACCTAATAAATGAGGAAAATTGTTCATAAAATTCAATGAGTGTGCATAATAGGTTAACGTATACGATGATGAGCTAAAAAGGTTTAACTGTCAGGATCAGGGCATGCAGGGATAAGGAGATAGCCTTAACCTGAAACTAGGTTTGACGAGGTCGAGTAAACATGGCCTGGACACCAATACATTTCGTTTCTATGATGACACTCTTTACATTCAAAAGACTGTTTAATTGTGTCCTGGGTCATTACTTTGACAAGGCCGCATGAGAGCATAAAGATAACTACTGTCTGGTGGATAGACTGTGTATGGATGTCCGCAATTTTGACATGAAAATGTATGAGAATTTGATGGTTTGTCAGACATCTTATTCTATTGTCTTAAAACTAACTATTCACACTAAAATCCCTTTCCATTCCAATCGGTAGATTTATCAAAAAATAAAAAGTAATATTCACAACATTATACACGTAAAGACTATCTCTAGCGATAATGTGTTAGCGTATGTAAGATTGAGCCTATATATGAGTCCATCATAGGATTGCATTCAAACAAAGGTCGTTAGAACACATTCAGCACTTTTCCCCAGATAGGTTCGGCTGGATTTTCTATATGGTCTGCTGAATCTATAAATGATAAGATCTATAAGAACACTGAGTGATTCAACGTAGAATCGATATGAAGCAGAGGGAAATCAAGCCGCACAAGCAGAATCTAAAGGAAGTGGAAGATGCTTGACAGTATTAGGAAACACTACAATATTGTTTAGTCATTCATCCAGTATATCTAGGTCAGACTCGATCCGTTTCTTATTCCTGGAGTACTTTATGAACAAATGAGATTACTATTGATCCTTCTCCGATTACAGATGCAACACGCTTGATGTCAATATAGGTCTTTACGATCAGGATGTTATTTTCTGATGTTAATAATTATTAGCTATATTTAATAGTTAAGCCATTCGAATAATATGAATAAGACGATCAAAGTTATGCCTTGTTGGTTTTTGTTTATACAATCTCAATATTTGAATAATTTCATTTTTTGGTATGTTTAGAAGACCATTTATTCGCCTGGCAATCACACCATTAAGTAATAATGCCTGAGTTGCTGAGGTTACGTTTGATATCTTTCTGAGATTACTAGAGCTCTCAAAATCAATAATATTCACATTATCATATTCGGAAATTATTACATGACGATCAAGACGACTAAGCTCTCCATGATCCAAATGTATTTTATCAAGATCATAACACTTCTTTAAGACAGTGACAACTATATCACGAACTTTATACGCTGAAAGATTCTGTTGTTGTCGAATCCAATCTATTATAGTTAAGCCATTTATAAATTCCATAATAATAAAGTTCTCGGTATGTGCAAATAAATTTGGCCCAACGCCAATCGAATTTGCAATTGTATGCAATAGTACTTCTCTTCCCATATCCTTTCTGTCAGCGTCAGTTCTTCTTATCTTGCAAGCATAGATCTTGTCTTCTATTTCTACCTTAACTACAAGGCCCACACAACCTTTACCTACGATATTCATTCTACCAATTTTCGTTTTTCCACCAACTAAGATGGCATTAATCCCTAGTGAGCGTATTTCATTCAAACGAGCTGTATAGTCTTCAATGCTAAAATTAGGATAACAAATAATTGTAACTAGTTCTGACGAAGTTATACAAATTTTATTAGAATGCAAGCCTTTCGGTGGTGGTAAGTGCATTAATTGCTTCCTTTATTATTCCGTTTAATCTAAATTCATTAGCAGTATACACACGCAATGTTTGTCGAATGTCTTCTTTTAATCCACTACTAACTCCGATGTTTTCGATTTTTTTAGAAACCAGTATTTTTATATAATCTTTTGCGCTGATTACATTTCTTTTAATTAATGCTGTCACTCTCATCTGATTATTGATCCATAGAAGATTACTTATTTTGCTATTCTTCAAAATAAAATTTGAAGTTTCATTTTTTCTAAAAACCTCTGGGCCCATCTTCTCAGTGTATGGCGACAAGAAAATGGATTCTAATAAAAATATAAATGCAGCAGATCTTTTTTCATCTGTAATGCAAGTACTCTTTATAACCTTAAAACCGACAAGCTCTAACTGTTTAGACAGTGCCTCAAGACTTCTCTTCAATTGTCCCCAAATAATATCTGGACTTCTAGGATTATGCCCAAATTCTATCACCAATAAATTTGGATAAATCTCTTGGGGAAGTCTTGTATATCTTTTTCTTTTTATGAAAAAATCTAAAGTAGGTTTCTGCAAAAATCTCCTGGCAGCAAGCACAAATTTTCCAACACTCTCGTTGGAAATTGCTGCTCCTAAGTTTCTTCTAGGATCCACCGGATCAATTATAACAAGAGGACTCGCAAAGGTCTTTATCACATCTTCATCCACGTAATTAATGGAAAATACATTCCCCTCTTTCTTAATATCAGATATAACTTCTAATAATGATGAAAATGAACGATGTTTTAAGATTAGAACCTCTATGACATATCCACTAAAACCATTTGTTGCGATTTCTGCCCCATATACATTGATGGATTTGAGCATTCTTTTCAAAAGTCTAATGTGTCTTATCATTTCATTATTTAAATTGTCTTTAACATATTCTGTATGGAAGGGAGATCTGTCAGCAGCACTTTTCCAATTACCCACCTTTACATTATAGCAAGGTACAACGTTAATCCTGACCCCTTTAATGAAAGCTTCAACGTACGGATGATCAGAATATCGCATATACGGTCTATATCTTCTTAAAGATTCTAAGCCGATTTGTTTGCCCAAACTTTCAAATTCTTCAATACCAACTGATTCATCAATTTTTACGAAAATATCTATGTCTGTATCTCCCTTTAACCATGTTCCTTTTGCAAATGATCCACCAAATGTCACTTCGGTTATTTTTGGGGATCGATAACTGCTAACAAGATCTTTTGCCTCATTAGCTATTCTAGATATTCTTTTTACTTCTATTAACGATGGTTCACAATATTGCATTGCTTTATTTAACATAGTATTAATACTCATTTTGTTGCATCTACCGTAAAGATATTTGAATAAATTGTACCAGACTCACCAATAACACTTTGTTTTAATTGCAATCTTGTAATAATGTCAGATCCAAATGTACGTTCAT
This sequence comes from Nitrososphaeraceae archaeon, assembly GCA_036557905.1. GTDB lineage: Archaea > Thermoproteota > Nitrososphaeria > Nitrososphaerales > Nitrososphaeraceae > JARBAU01. Next base: position 12,073 of record DATBGR010000445.1, read on the forward strand.
TATACCGTGATAGTATATTTTTTAGATCCAATCCTTTGTTTCTAATTCGAAACAGTGTCAGATGTGGCATAAACTCTTTATCTGGTTTAAAACCGATATCCGATAATCTTGATATTATCCTAGAACCAAGACTAATTAGTTGTTTTCCGCCTGTTTTATCCACACCTGCCCACAGAACTCTAGGAGAAGTCAAATTTGGAAATACTCCGATGTTTGTGTATGTTATATTAATAGGTTTGAAGTATAAGTCTGCTAACTGAATTCTGATATTATCAATATCTTTTGAAGTTATTTCTCCCAAGAAAATAATGGTAAAATGAAAGTTATCACTTCTCACTGGTCTGATTATTTGCTGATTCCATTGATTTCCAGTAATCAACTCGTTTTGCAACTGGTCAAGCAAAGATGTATTGGATACATCTAACGCAATAAAGGTACGCATGCTATTATTTATCTAGTATTATTCAATCAAAATTGAATTAAAACCATTACGATCCTTATTAGAATATGTTACTTTTGCAACCTCAAATGTGATTCCTTTACTTAGGATATTTAGTCAGACATTACAGTAAAGTAAAATTAAGAAAAGATCTTGATTACATCTGCAAATCTTTTTCTTAGGCTCACTATACTCGTATTTCCGGCTAGTGCCATGCGTCCTTGACTCACTTTTTCTCCTTCTTTAACACAGGCAGCGTACAATACAGCTACTGCTAATGCATTAGGATCCTTTCCAGAAGATATGGGGTCTTTTTTTACGATATTCAACATTTCAAGAGCCTTTCTATACGATTTCTCAGAGACGTTTGCATTATTTGCTGTCCTTGACAAATAGTTACCACAATCCACTAAAGGCAGATTCTGAATCTTAAGATGTCTCAAAAGTAAACGATAGCATTTACCTGCAAATACTCTATCAGTATTTGCAGCTTTAGATATCTCTTCAAGTGTTCTTAATATACTAAGTTCTCTACAAGCTGCATAAATACAAGCAACAACCATAGCTTCTATAGATCTTCCTTTAATCAGCTTTTTAGTAAGAGCTTTACGGTAGTAATATGCTGCCTTTTCTGTTACAGCATCAGTTAGGGAAAGTTTATCTTTAATTCTGGATAATAATGCAAACGCATTTTTTAGATTTCTTGTATAGGCCCTACTATTAAAGTTAGAAATTTTATTCCATTTCTGTAATCTACGTATTTTGCTCATCTGTTCTGGGCTTATGATAGCACCGGCCGCATCCATATGCGAATCGGAGATATAAGTAGATAAACCTCTATCATGAATAGCAAGCGAAGTAGGCATTCCACTTCTCTCTTTACCTCTTAACGCTTCAGCTGTATATGCACGCCATTCTTTTTCCAATGATTCGATGTTATCTTGTATAACTACACCGCAGTTACTACAAACAATTTCTCCAGCCTCTGCATCAAAAATAGTTAATGTGCTATTACATAGAGAACATTCAACATCATCATTATTATTATTATATTCTGCCCTCTCTTCATTCTGATAATGTTTTTGTACGTAATTTGAAGTTGACATAATGCATGAAACCATAGAAATTCCTATAAAAAGCATGTTTATTTATGGTTAAAAAAACACCAATTGTACACTTTACACCTTACATTATGGAGATTCACTAAATAGTTCAGTTGATTTAATTATACTGGTCAATAAGAGCAATAGTAATTAAATTATATCAAATCTTCCATTTTTTTATCATTATTACTTGAGGTCGCTTCAATAGAATGGCCTTTCCTGTCCTGCAATTTCGTTCTTTGGAGTTTATAATACATCACAGACATGAAATCACAGATACATAACCGTGAGTTATCGATTCAAGTCATAAGAATTTCGTTGCAGAATTTAAAAGAAGATTTAGCCATCGAACAGAGAAATAATACAATACAATTTAAGCAAGAATATCAAATATAATAGAACATGATACTGACATTATGAAATAATGAAAGTCATTTGTAATGCATAATTTCATAATTGATAATTTCATATTGAAATAATCGATTTGAAATGGTAGTTAATTGATATGTGTGGATAAAGAAAATCAATCAGATTTAATATATATTGAATTAGGTATAGTGAGTGAGATTATGAATAAGGACACATCGTATGCTACCAATTACCATGAGGCAACAAATCACTCTGAAATTAGTCTAATGACTTCAAGACATCAGTTAGATTGGAATAATCGTCCGACGCCTTTTAAAGTGTATACTGATAATTTATCTACATATACTCTTGCAACAGATTTTCCTATTCCAACTATGGATGCTATCACATCGATTTGCAATACATATTACAATCACGAATCTTGGACTACAAGCGACACAAATATGTTTAGTAACAAAAATATAACTTTAAAAGACTTGTCAGAGATCCTATTTTTTTCGGCTGGAATTACTCGGGTGATGAGATATAATTATGGTACATACTATATGCGTGCAGCTTCAGCTACTGGCGCGCTTTATCCTATAGAATTATATATTGTTTGTCGAGATCTGTCACCAAATTTAAAAGCAGGAGTGTATCATTTTTGTCCTGCAGAATTCAATCTTTCTGAAATCCGTAGTGGTGATTATATGACTCAATTATCTGCAGCTAGTGGAAATAATTCAAACATTTTAAATTCTAAAATTACCATTGTATTTACATCATTTGCTTGGAGGAACGCTTGGAAATATCAAACAAGATCTTATCGTCATTGGTATTGGGATTCTGGAGTAATAGCTGCAAATCTTCTTGCAATAACCACTTCTATGAAAATATCTTCTGAATTGGTAATGGGGTTTGTAGATGACACACTCAACAACCTTCTTCGACTGGAAAAACAAAAAGAGGCGACGATATTGATGGCTGCCATTAACACAAGACCATCATCAAAAAAAGCTGAAATTGGAGATGCCAAAAAATTGGAAGAAATGCAGCATATTCCTAATTTGCCTACCTTAAAGACTGTTCCATTATCAAAAAGTGGGGAAATAGATTATTTTGAAATTTGGAGACTGCATCAAGCCTCTAAGCTAGACAACGAAAATGAAGTAAAAGAATGGATTAACAGATATGACCACAATATAGATGAAACTGTAGGGAAAGCATCGGATACGAAACAGGAGCCATCATTATATAATCCTATCAAGATTATCAGTGAAGATTCATCAAAGGAACCCACATCACATAATGGCAGTGTATTAAATTTAGGTGAAACCATACTAATAAGAGGATCAACACGTAAGTTTACTGTGGCGCCTATCCCCTTCTATATATTATCTGTCATACTATCTTGTGTAACTACAGGAACACCTATGGATTTTCTTAGAAAGGGAGACACATTAATAGACATCTATTTAATAGCTAATGGGATAGAGAACTTATCACGAGGTGGATATTTCTTTAACAGTAAATCGAATAGTTTGGAAGTACTGAAAAGACATGTATCAAGAGAGATATCAGGATATCTTTGTCTAGGTCAATCCCTTTTTAGTGATGCTAGTGCAGTTCTATTTTTGATGTGCAACTTAAAAAATATACTTGACATTTTAGGTAATAGAGGATATAGAGCGGCACAATTTGAAGCTGGAGTTATAGCTGGAAAAATATATCTGTCAGCATATGCTCAAGGTATAGGAGCATCAGGATCAACATTTTTCGACGAGGCAGTAACCGAATTTTTTTCTCCGCATGCAGAAAATAAGAGCCCAATGATTGCAATCGGAATTGGTAGGCCTGATTATAAAGCGAAGGCAGGAAAGGTATTGCCAGTTAAGTTGACTAGAGAGCAGTTATTGGCCAGCAACATATAATTAAAATATCAACTCATTATAGCCATACGAACTTGTCCAAAGTAGAGATCAAGAAGAAGTTCACAGATATCTACCAAATATTAACAAATTTTTTCCCATTTCTAGTACAATCTGAATTTGTCCAAATTAACCATTTATTGACTGCGACGAATCTTTTACGACTAAATCTTTATTCATCACCAATATCGTATTTTACTTAGCATTTTTGTCTCTAGCTACTAAAATAAAAGAATTACATGATCCGATCATTTTACTAAATTAAATAGCGTAATATAATATAATAAATATAATAAAAATGATCATTGTACGTAATTTTGTCTGAATATAATTACTGATAATCGTGTAGACGCCTATCTCGTTGTGATTCGATTTTATTCAAAATTTCTTTTTTATGACTATTCAAAATATGTTTGTCCGAACAGTTAGTATGAATTATTCCTATTTCACAAAATTCACAAGATGTGACAAAATCAAGTTCATCGAACCTTCGTTTACAAAAGTTACAGAAATCAGACCCAATATCCGAATCATAGAGTGGTTTTAACCATGCTTCACGCCAAAGAACTATCAAATTTCTCCATCACACTATACATATGCAATAAGACAAGAAAAAACCCATCAATCGCTTTTTAATATTAATGTAAGGGCTTTTTAGTCTTGCTATTTTGATATATTAATTTTGAGTTGAATTAAAATTGATGGATCATTCTTAGGCTAGGCTGTGAGATAGAGATTGGAATACTGGGAGATTACCATTTTGCAAATATCTGTAAGGTAGATTTCCTTTTATAGTATAATTTATTCTACATAATTCGGTGTATTAGAAATTTCAGGGATCATAATAACTAGACAAATTTGCTTGATTTTCATTATGACATCATTAATAGCAGGACTATTAATGATTGCTACATCTACATCAGCAACGAATCAGGTCATGGCACAAGATCAGGGACAACCAATTAAATTTTCAATGAAAAATATATCTATAAAACCAACAAGCAATACATCAGCTGATGTCCAAGTAGCTTTTTCTGCGTATAACCCAACCAAAGGGACAGTGATGATAGAGGAAATTCAGTATGATGTATCATTAGATGGAACAAGAATTGTATCAGGAAGTATTGGAGAAAGATTAGAGGGCTTTTTGGCATCGTCGGCAACCATTTATCCAATTGTAAGCGGCAGCGAAGTAGTATTAAAGGATAAACAAGTAGCACATAAAAATGACATAAATCAAGATGTTTGGAATAAAATTATTGGAGGAATAAATAAGAATAGCAAATCTAAATATCTAATTACAGGAACAATAGCCTATAAGCAAGGATCTGTGTTAGAGAAAAATGGAGGAGAAAATAATTTTAGGTTGACCTTTCCTTAGATCTAATCAAAATTGTAGTACGAAAATAAGTAGCCCATCAATATCTCATAATCTTTTTTCCTTCCTTTCTTTCTGGCTTTTCAGGTCGGTAAATAATGACACCCTCTATCATGATTTTCATCAGATCCATCCGCATATCTACACATAAAATAAGTATCCCAGTCGGTAAAGATAATCGAATACAAAATGCTGGTGCTGCTATCTGTTATATACTAGAATTAGGATAAAATCTGCTGAGATCTGACATATCAGGCACTTATCATAAAATAGAATCTCGACTGTTAGCAATTAACTACATAAAATATGGAAACGTCATCATATTCAACATAGCTTACTCTACTTGTCCAAAGATATGTGGTTTCGCTAAATCTAAACCTAAATAGATGACAGTATGAAAGTGTAAAAATGTAATATAATTTAATATGTAATGCCAGAAGCTACAAATCTATAACAATTGGCAGGTAGAATACTCGTAATAATACGCGGCATGGAATTGTAGCTATGTGATATTAGTTGTCATCCATAATATATATGACAGGTTTTCTTATGTTCATATAATCCATAGGTGTAGAATGAATATTGGAAAAATAGTAGTGAAAGTTGATCAGATCCCCAGACAATTGCTGTCCTGATTAGATTGAAATTCAGTAAGTAGAATGCAAAATGCCACCATTTTTCTATTCCTCATTACCTAAAGCCAACCCTGCTCTGTTTCTGTTTCAAATATATATGTAAAAGAGACCTGAAAAATTTATAACGTATTTAGAGGCATTCAAAATGCTTAAGGCTTAGAACATTTCTTTAGAGTATATTATGCTTGATAAGGCTACACTTGACCTATTATGTAATAATATTTTTGCACTTGATTCTACCATACGCTTCGCAGGTACTATAAATAAGATGGGTAAACTCGTTGCAGGAGGAATGAGGCAAGGATTACAATCTATGGAAAATAATGACAAGTCTTTGGAATTATATGTGGAGTTTGTTCTTAAGAATGAAATGAATAAAGATTTTGACCCGGAATTTGGTAGAACTATATACAGTTTTTCAGAAAGAGAAAAAATTAAACTAGCATCATTTCCACTAGAGGATAACTATTTGTTGCGAGTATCCATCAACAAAAATGGAGTACACAACAAAATAATCGAAAGTATATTGGAACTACTAAAGAAAACTGGATTGAATTGATTTTTTAGGTTTAGATCTAGATTAGTTATTTTACAATGAAACATTTTGGAATGTTTAGATTTTTGAATTGTGGTAACGCATAAAATAATCTTGTCAGAATACTACTATTGGTAATAACTATTTAGCTATTCATCCACTAATGAATGATGTGAAGGAATGGACATGTGCCTATATACTAATATAAAGGAACACCCATAAATAAAATATAAATAAAATAAGGAAGAAACTAAGGTGACGACAACTATGAATAACACTAAACCACCATTACCAAAAGAACTAGACGATCTACTTGACACTTTGGTAACGGGTTTTGCAAGTTATATGAAGGTCTGTGACCTTGCACCAAAGATCATGGAAGTAGCAAAGAAACACAATATAGACGATATGACAATTCGGAATACGATTATTACAAAGCTGGCAAAAATAGGAATATCAATAAGGACAATTCAAAGATACATGCCAAAAGAGTTACGTCTTCATAAATATCCAGAAGATAGGAAGAAGATAATTGGATTCGCCAATTTGGCGAATCGAGAAAATTCAAACAAACAACCTTCCAAAGAATTAGAAAGGGAAACGGAGATGGCTTTTAAGGTAACTAATAACGACTTTACAATGCGTCGCGCTCTATAAATCTCAGAGAACAAGGTATGGAATAATCAATTGCCCCAAAACAGGTAGGCAACATGGTACTGAACAAGAAGAAATTACCATTCGATGGAGAACCATTCGAAAGTTTTGGTCTGTCAGAATTTTTCAATGGGAAAGTAATTGACATGATAAAAGACATATTCTTTGATGAGGATGAAAACGACAGATTTATTATTCGCTTACAGAACGAGAATAAACAACTAAAAGATAAACTCGCTGTATTAGAAGCACGATTAAGGATTAATTAGTTTTGTTTTCTGCTTTGTTGCATGATTTGCTATGTTGTAAGTGATACTTATTTGACCACTTCGCATTTAGCTTGCCGATAGTAACTGTATAGTATGATTGACTGGCCTTCATATAATGAATCACTAGTACGACGTGGTCAAGTACTCTTGGATTTTGATGTACTTGATGGTTGGGATCATGAATTATCTCTAATGAATGAAGGTAAGGTTGGTGAACCATACGCCTACCCAGATTCATTTATTCAGCTCCTGGGTTATATGAGAGCATATTTCCATCTACCATATAGACAAACACAGGGTGTAGTCATAGCTCATGCAAGTACTAAAGTACCATGCATACCAGATTATAGTACCATCAGTAGGCGTGTAAACAGACTTGATATCAAAATCAACGAAAGATTAGGAAATGATATTGTCATTGCTTTGGACAGCACTGGCATTAAAGTGGCTAATCGTGGAGAATGGATACGACATAAATGGCATGTTAGAAAGGGATATCTAAAGATACATGTAGCAGTTGATATCAAGAACAAGAAGATTATTTCTTTGGAGGTAACAAGTGAAGAGGTACATGATGGTAAGATGCTAAGGAAGTTAGTAGATAGTGCTTCTGAAAATAATCATGTAAAAGGCGTATTAGCTGATGGTATGTATGATAGTAATAACAACTTTAGATATCTATCAAAGAACCATATAAAACCTGGCATAAAGACAAGAAGTAATTCCAAAGTCAAATCAACTAACTGTCAAGCTAGGAATATGTCTGTAGTAAAACAACAAGCAAACTTCAAAAGATGGAAGCGTAGCGTGAGCTATGGATATAGGTGGATGGCAGAAACGGCATTCTCTTCTATTAAAAGGATGTTTGGTGAGCATGTAACAGCTAGAAAATTTTCTAATATGGTAAAGGAGATCTTTCTGAAAGCAACTCTTTATAATATGTTCAATCGAATGGCATAACCATCGGCATAAATGAATTAAATCCTAATGGATCGTGCAACAGAGCATGATTTAATTTTAGCAAATAGTGAGCAAGAGGTGTTTGTACTTGTACCTTGTAATCTTACCTCTGCGGCTCTCTCTGTCTTTCCTTCAACGCCTAGTGTAGAAATATCTGGAAGTGTGCCATTA
>DATBGR010000446.1:0-12890 GCA_036557905.1 Nitrososphaeraceae archaeon
CGGCTCTCCGTCCAAAGAACCTGTTAAACCAGTCATCTGGTGCTATACTCAATTTCTAATCACTAATATTGATAGTACTTGCAAATTATTTAATAGTTAATTTGCCGCAAAAATTCGAAATGATGTCTTTAAAAATATATGATGTTGGAGGATTTTTTGTCACGCTATAGACTTCTGCTACAAGTTAGGTCATGATCAACGGTCAAGCCTTCTTAGATTCAAATTGTTGATGGTGGACCAAGTCATCTCTCGTCTGAAATGTTTTGCCGCATAGTTGACACACAAACTCTTTGGGAGCGGTTGCAAGTACTTGTGAATAATCCTTACGTTTGTGGGAGGGATCGACTTTAGATACGGTGAGATTTTTCCTGGTTGTGTCAGATATTTGATTATCCTGCTTTGCATCTGGATTATTTTGCTCTAGTGCCTTTCTCACATGATAAAGATCCTTATACAATCTATCGTCAGTTAAACTCTGGAACAAGGATATCACATCGTTTTGGGAAGATTTCTTTTTGACGTAGTCAATTAGTTCTACCTTGTATGCTGGAAATCTGAGACCCTCTAATTGATCTACAGCATTGGAAATGAATGTCCTATCTTTGCTTGCTCTTTCTATAGATTCATTGACGCTTTCAGTATCGACAGTCGATAAATGCCTTACAGATTCAATTCTTCCAGACTGATCTTCTTTCATACTCACAATTCATAGTGACACATCTTTGATATGGGTTACAAGTTTAGTAATGATAGAAAGCCCTTCATGGAGAATCGATGTCCGTGTCTATTGCGAATAGTGGACCTGCAGGGTAATTCACGTAAACTTACTATTTAATAAATAGAGTTCTATGATAAGTAATGAAGAGTGGGAAACGTTACAAGCCAACCTTTCTAAAGAAATATGGCTTCCTGTGGATAACACTGATTCTCTTTTCTGGTTCGTTCATAGGACATTGGTATTTTGGGTTCACGTCAGGCAATACTTGGGTAGAGAATTTGCGTGACACCTTTGAGAACTGGCAATCAGAATTCCTTCAACTCATGTGGCAGGTTGCGGGTCTTACATTTCTGTGGTACGTGGGTAGTCCCCAGTCTAAAGAAGAGGAGGAGCGGAATGACGAAATGTTAAGATGGATTATCAAAAGACTAGACCCCGAAAGTGCGCAAAAATTCATCAGTGAAATAGATGAAAAGTATCCTAAGAAATAAACTAATTCTAAGAGCTAGCAGATCAATTACGACCGTGGTCTTCAATGCTTCTTATCCAAACTGACCTAATGAACTCCCTTGCATATGGAGTTAGAGTGCATCTATCTTCATCATATTTTCGTTCCAAAAATTGATCTTTAATAGCAAATTCAATGCAGAATAGAACAAATTGCTTAACATTCGAATTCGTTGGTTGAATAAATTGACTGACCTCTTTGAGAGAAAGACCATCCTAACCAACACGGAATAGTGTAATCACTTCATTGTCTTCTAGGTTGGTAGCCAGAATCAGAATTGCAGATATATACAATCTTGTCCATTATAGTACATGCCTAGATCTAAATCAGGCTCGGATACAGCTCTATCAGCAAGAACAAAAAAGCAAATAGATTCTTTACCAGAACACGCTCAGCATATCTTTAAGAAAGCACACGCCAATGCTGTAAAACAATACCAGGACCCTGAAAAAAGACGGGGTGGTAAGCGTCAAAGCGCGGAAGAAGTTGCTCATAAAGCGGCGTGGGCTGCTGTGAAGCAGAAGTACAAGAAACAGGGAAAAGAATGGGTAAAGAAATAGTAACCAGTAGATTTTCTCTACTTTTAGCAAGGAGTCAGATCAAAAATAATTCGTCTATGTCATCCCATCCATAGCGAGACGGGCTGTGTTCATTCTCTGTGCTAATGGCTGTGCAATATTAGTTACAATCTCTATCCGTTGCCCTGGATATGCTGGAGCTTTCTTTGATGAAGACCAAGGAATTTCGTTTGCAATCAATTTGAACGGTAATGGTAACATGTAGAAATAAGGGCTGTAACTACTTTAGTAATCGGAAATTATTGCTTGGAAGTTGGATGTAGGTTTGCATTTTAATGATTAACGATTATTCTCTGGCAAGAGATTAGCCAGCGCTACGGGTAAATTAAACGATATTGGACCGCTTGTCAGGTTGAGCGAGCGAATTTCTTGCTGGAGACTTGATTGATTCAACAGATTCACTTAATTCAAGCCCCAGACTACTAACTATTCGACGAGCTTCTGTAGTATCAGGAATATTCTTTATCCTAAAATATTCATAATCTTTGAATATTACATACAAGCCAGATATAGCTGTCCCAGCCACTACGGGTTTTATATTATTGGCCGCATGGTTCTTGAATATGGCCTCCAGCGCGTCAAGCCCTTGGCCTTGTCGTTTTCTATTAAGAGGAATTCTCCCAAAATCCACAAAGGAGTTATATTTTGAACTAATCTCATCACGGGTAATTTTCAATTTATCTGATAGTGGTACTCCCGGCAGCTTTACTGCACGAGTACAATCGCATGCATCACATTCCTTCGTACATTCATCACTTAGACGAGCATCCTTTACCTCTGCAACTGAATCAAAAAATTCTCCCAGTGTAGGTAATTCCATTGCCATGGGAGATAGGCCCCTTCAAGGCAATAGCAGACTTCCACGAAATGTACCGTATTGCTATCATCAATAGTTCCGTCCCTTAAAGCAAACTGCATTTCCTCGTAGAATATTTTACCCTTTGCTCTCGGAACTTCTGTTGTTGTCCCGCAAATTTAAGGCTTCGACCTTGGCCAACTCATTTTTAATTTCTGCCACCAGACGGGCTAAACTCACTGGCTTCTGAAGAAATGCGTCTATGACTTGTTCCTTAACTGATAGAACGAATTTTGGATCACTATTTGGATCGAAAGCCGACATAAGTACAGTCGCAAGTGCTGGCTTTAGTTTCTTAGCTTCCCTGATCAATTCTATGCCAGTAACCCGTGGCATCTTTAGGTCAGAGAGAATTAAAACATAGTTATCCTTTTTAGCAGAAATGTGTTTGAGCGCAATCTCCGGATCTGTAAATCCAAAAACAGAATATCCAGCTAATTGTTTCAGAGCTTCTGTGAATAACGCAACCAATTCCACATCATCATCTATTACAGCTATGAACTTTTGAAGACTGTTACTTGTCAATCCTTTAGTAAGAGAAAGGCCTGCGCCGTATGTTATAAGCTTTCAATAATCTATTATGTTTACAAATGTAGGACCACAGCTCAAATTCGATTGACTTGAAACATTAATATCTCAACGAGAAAAGCGTCTGGTCAGAATTTAATATAATGAATTAAGAACATATTGATCCAATGGCAGCTAAAAATCCTTCCGAGGCGGAGTCGCAGCTTCTGACCGAGGATCATTTATCAGTTCAAAGCCAAGCAGAGATAGTTAACAACCTGGAACTCGATGTACTTTCAGTTCTTAGACAAGCCTTCAGAGACTTTCATTTTCCGGCAACAAAAAGTCAAATCATGAAATATCTACGATTCGATGGTAACAATGAAATCGCGTCCAAGCTTCATAATATCGAGGACAAACAATACAGCGATGAATCTGAAATTGCTCGCGCGGCAGGATTGATCTTATGATCTTCGAGTGCTCTTCGACTGCGGTTGGGGTTAGATTGCGTAATCTGCCATAAACTTGTCAGGCATTGACAACCTCAGATATCTGCTGAACTAGTTCTAGACCATTCATGGAGGGCGTCCTGATATCGCTGAGGACGAGACAATAATTAAGATGTTCCATAGAAATCGATTCAAGAGCAACAAGCGGATCAGTAAATGCGTTTATGATAAACCCGTTCCCTGACAACGCTTCTGTCAACAGAATGGCTAATTCTCCTTCGTCGTCTACTACGCCTACAAGTCTACGTTGTCCTGAATTGGAAACGGCATATTCATCTTCCCAACCATTACCATGATAATATTATACATTCATTTTTTACTAGGAGACTCTCCCTAATAAAGAAGCTAAAAAAAGAATAACAAATTAGTATTACTAATTACAAATGACTAGACTGTTAGTCAGTAGGGATTTCCCTACTTCAAACAAGCCCTGGGGGTAGAAATTTACCTTCCTGCAATACTGGTGAGTCAAATTTAATTTCACTCCCTTCCTTGAAAGGCATGAACTCTCCATCGTTTAATACTGGGCTTCCTTCAGCGCCTTCCTGGAAAGCCGGAGGCAGGAAGTTCCCGCCATCGTCCAGTACTGGACTTCCTTCAAATTTTGCCGCGGAGGCTTCTTGTACAAGAGGCATATTTGGTTAGTAAGAATGCAATTACACAAAATGCACTCAATTGCAGCCACTGGGTTTTTCACATTTGACTACGGACTACAGAAGAAAAGATTCTACTGAAGAGACTTGTGGAATGGTAGAACATTTTTTAGGCCCTGATCCAAGGATAGGGTTTATGAGCAAATAGTAGTAACCGCCCAGGCCCAAGATATTAAAAATCCATCAAACAAGTGAATGAGACGGCACGTAAAATTTATTTGAACAATACAAAATTAAATTCTTTTACACTTACCGCGTATAAGGTTATTGCCAGTAGAAAAGGAAGAGTAATCATTCCACAGAAGAATATCCAAAGACCACGGACCAGTCTAATTGCCTTCTTTTCATTCTTAGGAGTATTGAATTTGGTTTCTTTAGCTTACACTTTAACCATAGTAACGTGGAAATTTTCCTTGTTGGATTTGATGTATAAATCCAATAAAGTGCTCCCATTTTGACTCTGCAGTAAAGTCTTTGGTTTAAAGGGTACGCGATGTTACCTTAACTTAAATAATAGCACTAGAAATAATACTGCCAAGACACTAGCACCTATCCCAAGAGCCAAAAGGAAAATGAAAGTAGTCATCAATGAGAAATCTGGATTTAGATTCTGTAATGCGAAAGTGCACTCACAGCCTATATCCAGCGGAAATGGTCCGCAAGTGTTTGATTAAAACAAATATCACCAAGTTGGTCGGTTCGACCCTTAAGATATTGAAAGCAGCAGATGGTTTCCTAATTCTTTTCATTTCAGATTCTATTGTTTACTGAAGTATTAGTGAATCAGCTTCTAAATAGAGCAAATCAAACGCTTAGTTATGACCAATATCATTATTTAGACTACTGAACTTAAAGGACACGTCTCCCTTGAGCGCGCTCCGTATAATGACCAAAACCTTCCTCATGATGTTGTAAAGCTGACAACTTGCTCTTTAATTTTTCGTTAAAATATAATCAATCTAGTACAATTGAATCTTCGATAATATCTTGAGATACTAGTCAAGCTTGCATGAAAATTGATCAAACAAAAAATATTTGCTGCCAAGGGAACGTGGTAACAATTGTTTTTCAGCGAACAGTGAAACTGGAAATATCTTTATGCATCGGATTTGGGTTCTATTATGTCTCTGCCAATTTTTAGCTGTTATAATTTTGTCATAAACATTTTATCCTCAATGCGACAGTTTTAAGTTCACCTCTGTCAAAGTTATATTGATGAAGAGTGATCAGAATAAGCCTCCTGTAGAATGGACCGTAAGGTACTGGCAATGGATTTACTCCAAGCCAAGGGATCAAAATCCACTGAAGTCTGGCGACATCAATTGTGAGGATTTCATAAGCTTGCCTTGTACTGGTGGAGGAGAAGACTGTGGACGTGCGATCACATTATCGGGCGAAGATGCTGAAAAAGATATTCTGATACCAGTTTTTGCTTCAGAATATAGTAATGCTGAGGTTGTAAATGGAACGGACGAGCAACTTAGAGAAATGGCGAGAGCTATGTCAGTACCTGTGGTTATGGAAGCATCCCTTGATTCTATACCTCTTACTCCATATTATATCGAGTCAGAGCCTTTCACCTTAGAAGTACCTTCAAATCATTCGTTAGAGAATAGAATTGCATCTGCTGGAAGATACAGGGCTGTATCATGTGGTTATTGGCACAGATTGAAACCGTTAGCAAAGGGAAAGCACGTCATAAAATTTGGCGGGTCAGCCCTCAATGGGTTCTATACTAAAGTATCATACGAAATTGACATAAAATAGTCGTTACCTGAGAATTATTTTATAATCGACTCCGATTTTTGTGGCACCGGAGGAGCAAGATCCGAAGGATCTTAAAGAGATTTTACTCTGCAATGGTTTAAAAAAAATCCAATATCCGTCTGATATTGCGCGTCTTCTACCCGGTGAGATGCCAATGATATTATCTTGAGGCAATTGTACTTCAAAGAATGGTGAGAGGACTCTGAAATTACTAAGATTGTCTCTCAATGCTACTCCATTTATTGAAATCTCCATATCTCCAATCACATCCATACTCTTGGTAGCTTTATCGAGCAATTCTTTGTCAGTTTCGCCATCGTGATGCAATATAGAAATCCAATTGATGATGGGCATGAATATTGCTTTATTCTTTGGCAGGCTAATACTTCGTTTTGGAATAACGCCAGACCTTTCATAGGTTTGACATAGGAAAAAGACGCTCAGATATTTTTGCTGAACACCAGCATTCTTGCCGTTTGAATCAAAAGCTGGACTTGAAGGTTTCGATATCGAGAGCAACCACTGCCACCACCTGGCGCTCCATTCGCTGTATGAACATCCGTAAGGTCTTGATTCTATCGGATAAATAGACCCAAAGATATGATTCAAGTCAAATCTTTATGTTCATACCAATATTTACGCAATTAAGGCTTAGCAGCAGATGATATTGCGTTTTCATCCTTATAGAGAATATTTATATGCAAAATCGACTTCATAGCTTGTTGTGATGACTCGATTACTCTTTTCGTTAATTGCAGTTTATCTATTACTGTTAATGCCTTTGTCAACGTTAGCAAGTGCTGGTCCAGATTCATATTTTTATCCTGCAGACTCGAAGCCATTTGGCAAGTCATATCCTGAATGGGCGGCTACTTGGTTAAAATTTGTATTTGAAAATCCGGATAGGTTAAGTGATAAGACTGGTGCTCTTTGTGCGGTGAATCAGACTGGAAATGTTTGGATACTGCCAGGTGCTTCGAGTGGTGAGATTTCAAGAAGCTGTAGTATTCCAAATGGGACTGCTATACTAATTAGTCCTACGGAGGGATTTTGCAATAAACAACAAAGTCCTTCTGTCGGAGATAATGAGGCAGAAATTAGGAAGTGTGCCAAGGAAGATGTAGATGAAGATACTCATTCCTCTACCACAATAGATGGAGTAAAAATATCTAATCTACATGATGTCAACCGTATTCAGTCGATCCTTTTTGATTTGAAGTATCCTCCAGGTCAAGGTCCCTACAAGACGATAACTGATGGCGTATTTCTAATGCTTAAACCTCTTTCTCCAGGAAATCATACGCTAGTTCAAGAGGCAGGTTCGGATAAACCAGGGGTGCCGGCTGATCAAGCTTGGAACTACAAAGTCACATATAATCTAGAAGTGAAATAAGAATAATAACAGATTCTGTTAATCGCCAAGTTCTGCAGTAGATAAGTGAGTTGTTCAGCAATTATACCAGTTTGCTGGTAAATTGGGATTAAGTGATGAAAACCAAACTACTTTTCATTTCATTTTAAGGTACCTTTCTTTTTCTCCTCTATGACTTGTTCAATATAATCTCTTAGCTCTTCTGGATCAGAAGCAGATTCAATGCCTGAGTTTTCCTCTATCTTTTTTCCAATTTTGGAAACCTGTTTTTCAATACTATCGATAAAGATTGCTCTGCCCATTTCATATGAAATTTTGGAATTTTCCTGGACAATCCTTGAGATTTCATTATGAATTTTGATATTTTGAGCTGAACTGAGTGCAGTAGAATATATTCCTATCAGGAGTAAATAGGCACCCAAATAAGTTGAAGATATAGCAATCATACCGAACGGGGGATATGGATAGTGAAGAATGATAGTGTATTGACTCGAGATTAATAGTATAATAAATCCGTGGCCTGTTATACTCATGTAAGTCCTCAGTTTGCTACTTTGAGGAATACTCCTGGAGGTATAGTAGAATGATAGTCCAAATATAATTCCACCAATAAGTGGAGTAATAGATAAAACTACTAAAGAGATACTTCCTGCTAAAACATTACTCACACCAAAAGTTGAGAGAAAGTAAGTTATATTCACAACACGTCCTAGGAAATAGATGGTTGGAATTGATATTAATATCAAAAATATGGGTCGTTTTCGTTTCTTGAAATGATACCTTAATAGAATACCGCTTGCAACCCAGAGCAATACAAATGATACGTCTTGAAAGTGAGATGTAATTTGGGCAAGCCCCCATTCAACAGAACCGGTAGGAAGATAGAGGTGAGTACTAATCCAAGATTGAGTAACTTCCGCAGGTTTATCTTGAATCGTGAGATAAGTTAGCGCTGCGGTTATGACAAAATAGAAAACTGTAGAAAAGATGGCTATAGTATATATGAATAACAAATTGCTCTTGTACGAATTAAATGAATGAAGTAGTTGTCTAGCTAGAATAATTAGTAAAGCTGTTCCGCCGACAAGGCCAGTAAGTTCAGAATAACTTGAAGTCAACTGAGAATATTTTGTCCCGAAAAGAACATCTAGAAGAACTATTACAACAAGCAAAGATGTAATGATTTGGATTAACCATGCTACATTGCGGGCTATTTTTATCGAGACTCCTTTGATGGGTAAAGTGTTGCTTCTTACATAGAGCAAGACGATCCAAAAAATACTGAGAAATAATATGCATATCAATGTGAAAAATGCAATAACTTCGTTGTGAGTCAGATTGCCCAAAATCGTGTTGTACAATCTGGCAAAAATTACATCCGTCATGACTGTTATCATGGCCAAAAATATGGCAAGGTGCCAGGCGCTACCCAATGCTAAACTAGTGACGATTCATATTTTAAAGTTTTAATCAATTTCATCGAGCTCTAGTATAGTATTCAATGTAATTAGCTTGACTCCCCTTGATTAGGAATTTTTGGACGGACCTTAACATGAATTTTGAATCCTCCTAAAGTATGTGAACGTTATCATGCAGGGCTTTCCCTTGATTTTTGCATTCTTTACTTTGGTAATAAAATAGCTGTTCATTAGAAGACCGTATTTTTTCAGCAGACAGTAACTATTTTACATTATATATATGCCGTGTATATGTTGTAGCAACACGCTCTAACCGCCTTAAGGATTTTTTGCCTAATTCTTTATTAGATAGATGTAAGATAGTCAAGATTATGAGTCCATTGTTGGGAAAGAACTACAAGAATGTCATAGGGAACTCTGATATTATGTTTTATGGGGTGGATGATGATATCCGTGGCTTTCAGTCTCTAGAACTAGTTAGAAAATGGTATCAAACTACTCTCAGTGTGGCTGGTAACGAAAATCCATTAATGGGAGATGATTTAACCGGTGAAAAAAATAAAAGGTTTTTGGTACCCTTAAGTGAACCCTATAGACTGCTAGTCTGTGGGGGATCTTGGGAGAAACCAGCTCTTCAAATAGGTAATGAGAATCGTGTCTTCATTAGAACAGCTGTATTAGATACTAAGACTGTAGTTTTGGTATCGATTATTAATGTAATATTGTTACCCGGGGGGCATATGGCCCGTACATACGACGACACTGAGGACAGGAGACAAATTGCGGTGAAAGAAATGGCAGAAGCAATGGACATAGAAAAGGTATTTGCTAGGTTCAAAATATCCGGTCCCCATCCAACTGGGGACAGTACAACAGGGTTTTTTATAGATAAGTATGATTTATTGAAGATTTCCACCCCCGCCAATGAACCATTTAAGGATATTAATACGAATCCGGACCTTGAGACCGACCCCCCTGAATGGAAGACTTTACCTATGAAGTTGGGGTTCCCCGCTTATACATCAGGTTACTATACTTGCTTTGAATTAAGGACTCCAGGAACTTATTTCATTGACATTGATGGAAGTGCACCGCTTGCGGGACATCAAGGTCCACATCAAGAAGAGCCTCAGAATCAAAAGGAAACTGAAACCAGCCAATTCCATCTTGGTGAAACTATCTTTCACAATTCTGCAAAGTATGAACTTGAGGTAAAAGAAGTTTAATAATACATTACCGATAAATACTTACTACAACCAGTTGGTAACGCAACCAATATGCTTAGTAACGTTAGTCAACTCCTCAAGTAAAAGTAGAGTGCAAAATATCCTTAAGTCAAACTAGAATGAGCTGAGAAGCTTTGATAATTGGACCTCGCAGCTGGTCTACAGTCTATTCACACCAAATATTCGGAGAGATTGACTGTAAATTTGTACGCACACTCTAGTTCGATTAGCGTTTAGCCGCCTTGTTTTTCCGCACGCTTTGCTCGTTGACAAACACTTTGATTTTTTTGATCTTTGAGACTTAAAAATTTATAAATTGACTTTTTATCTATCTACGACTAGTGAATTCACTTAGGGGTTATAGTTGCAATTGGTGTGGCACGTCACGTCATTCGATACCGAAGCAGAACTGAAAGATCACAGTCGAACTACGTGGCACTAAAAAGTAGCTTTACTTTATAGTTTCGTAATCTCTGGTGGGAGCAGTACTCCTCACAGCTCAAGTGACTGAAATTTCTGCAATAGTACCTTAGACGAATTTAATACTAATTATTTCATACCTCATTCAATTGATAGATGCGTTACTGGTAGATAGACGACACTATGGAATGTGGAAGACAACGGCGTGTTGAAGCAACGAAGCTAACAGGAAAAGAGAAAAGCAATTTGTGAGAAGTGAGGAATGATATGCTACAGATGTAATATTACTAAAAGCAGTGATTTGAATCTTAGCGAGGAATATCAAATCGACTAAAAGAATTTCAATACTAAAAAATTCTTAATAGCTAGGGCAAATAATTGAAACTGATTGTCAGCACCCACTCAAGACCCAACTAATCCATCGAATTGGAATATTCCATGTTCTGTTTGTGGAAGGAGGTTCATTTTCAAGTTTGAAGACCCGATCATATTTTCAAGACTTAGAAATGATTCCCGAGGATCCCACAGTAACGTCTCTTCCTATTTTGCGATTTGCAATAATCTGAAACCAGATAATTCATTATGCAATACGGTATATTCAATTCAGTATGACTTGGAAAAGAATATCGTAATGGCTTTCTCAAGGTCTTCTAATCCAGAATCAGATACCTTTTGGGTTGGTATTGGAAGAGATTTGATAAAAGGAACGTTAGATTCTTTAGATAAAAGAGCAGAATATATGATTACAACGATAACCGCGTTAATAGCAGTTAGCTTTGGGATCCTTATAGGATTTCAGTTGCCAAATTTAACCTTCAAGATTGCTCCACAGTTCTTACTTGCGATTTCGACTTTATTCTTTTTCTTGTCTTTGCGAGTTAGACGTTACGTAATTTTACCGCAATCAGTTGACAGTATTAGAGACAAATATGAACAAATAGGGAACCTAAAATACAAATGGCAAAATTTGGGATATTATTGTTTTATTGCAGCGCTGGTCGTAATAGCAGTAACATATATCATAGAAACACCATCTAAACCGTAAAATAAAATGCCAGCAGTTAACTAGATTATGGAAGAGGCCCAGAAGCTTTTTGTAAATATATCAAATACAGAATTGAAGATCTGTAAATGCAAGGAGCTTTTGACAATTGTGCTATAATAATCACCATAGACCATGAGAATTCTATCCGAAAATAGTCAAGATCTGATATTGAAAGTCGACGTTTGGACGTGCCAGAAGAAAATAATTCCTTGCAATTAATTAGCGTAATATCTACAAACTTGGTTACTTAACAACACTGGTTTGACATTAATTAACTACGGACCATGCATGACAGTTTACAAGCTCATGCTTGCAAATTTCGCCCATTCGCAACTTAGATATCGCACTTTGACCTCTGGTCTAGCAGCCGTAGTCAAAAAACCGTTTATTCTCAGAGAATGGTGCACGAAATCTCTTTATACCCGAAATAAGGCAATATGCAGAAGTAAGTCAAAGTGGAACAAAGTAAGGCTCGTCCAGTAGGTGTTATTATTGTGGCTATACTCATAATAATTAACGGTATAATTCTAATTGGTGGGGGTGCCTTTGGTATCTATATCCTTACATCCCTCGCAAATCAAGTCACAGGGCCCTTAAATGAAGATCTTTCTTCAATACTTGGAAATCTTTCAAGCGAAATTGGAGATAATCTTACAGAAGGTGATCAGAATGTTTCTCTAGCTCCTACTCCTATTACGAGTACGATACTAGCAATAGGGATGACCGCCTCAGCCATAGGTATTGCTATAGGAGTTGCGTGCCTTTTCTTGGCTTGGGGGTTGTTTAGAGGTAAGGGGTGGGCTTGGATAATAACCGTTATTCTCTCAGGTATCTCAATAGTGTTTGGTATATTTGGTCTTATAGGAGGGAATTTTCTAAATATCATCAATATAATTATAAGCGGTGTAATACTGTATTACTTGTACAGACCTAACGTGAAGGCCTACTTTGGTAGACTAAATTCGGTATAATTATAAAATACGGATGAATATAGTCAAACAATCTCGCCAAAAACTCAGTCAGTGCCAAGCTATTAAAGTCATACTATCCATCGACTTTCTAATTGTTGGCATCAGGGCTTTGATGCATTCCACGCTTCCTTCTTCTTGTCATATTCTTTTCTTGTGTATCTCACCGTCGCAGGGTGCCCTATAACAACGGATTCCGGGGGGACATCCTTGGTAACTACTGAGCCCATGCCTACCACACTGTTTCGGCCGACGCGTACACCAGGCCTAAATACAGATCTTCCTCCAATGATTGCTCCATCTTCGACAATAACACCTATCATTTTTGGACTCATCGGATACGGG
>DATBGR010000447.1:0-9552 GCA_036557905.1 Nitrososphaeraceae archaeon
TACTCATTTACTCATTTACTCATTTACTCATTTACTCATTTACTCATTTACTCATTTACTCATTTACTCATTTACTCATTTACTCATTTACTCATTTACTCGTTTTCGTCGATATATGCAGAGCAAGTACAATAGAGTTAGCATATATTCCACTCGCTACTAGTTATATCTCACGGAACAAAGTTAAGTCTCGATAAAATACTACCCACATACACCACCTTTGCAAACACAATTACTCATATGTCGCTGGTATCCGCTACTGCAATCGCTTATGTAATCTATCCCTCTAATCAGGTGGGTTGCAGTGTACAGCGGCTTTGTTTTTACGGTCAGTTGATATTTAGTATAAATAGGGTGCTAGATATCCCCATAGGCCCAGTACCCTCCAACCTGTGTTGTAGCTATCTAACCAGTAATTGGTTTTATCCCGATTTACGGTATTTTTCAGCATAGTGAGCAAGGTAAGTGATAACTTAGCATTAATGGCAAGTGAGCATTATCTAATACAACTGGTTTTCCTCCTACAATGAAGCGATTTCTAGCTATGCTGTACGCCCTAATGGCGGGTGGGTTAGCAATAAGCGTAAGTTTGGTACCACACGCACTAGCCGCTGCGGGAACACACAGTGGCGGTGCGTTATCACAGAACTGACTGACTGACCAGCTGACCAAACTGGTCCCTATTTTTTTACTGTATTTCTTGTATACTTTAGGAAAGAGGTTGCCGATTTAGCTGTTCTTTTCTTTCAATTCTTTTTGTTAATAATACAGTGATAGGACAAGTTGGATTGGATTCGTGGCTAGAGCATGAAGCCATTACACCTGTTTTATTAGTCCAGCTACCTTAGCGAGAACTAGTTTCATTTTTTTAAACCGCTGAATTTGACCCTCTCTGCTATCAATACAACTAAGTGTAAATACCAAGGCGTCATGAATAACATTTAGCTCTTCTATTGTGAATTGGTTATCAATAGGATTCTGTGCCATAACGGTGATTTTCCTGTTGATTATTATGCTTTTAGAAATACATAAAGGAAAAATTTACCAGGTTTTGACATTCCTTCTTAAATCAATGGGGGCTTGAGGATTACCTATTAGTGTGTGTAGGGAGAAATTAGTCAAAAGAACAGGAAATGAAGTTAGTCTCTCTGTAGGTATAGAAGTCGGGGGGTTTAAAATAAATGTGGCCAACTTTTCTAACGTCATAAAAGAACTGGTTCAAGTACCTGATACTGCAGTTACACTAGATGATACACAATATCTTTTGTGTACAGCAATATCAGATATGAAAGAAATGCCACAATTAAAAGAAAAATGTGTAGCGATAAGACTACAACTCATAATCGGATTTAATCAGTTGCGAGCAATACTTGCGAGCATTAAAGAAGAGCCAACTGAAGATCTAAAGAAAGAGCTGGCAAAGTGGTTGAGGTACATGAATGATTTACATAAACATAGTATTTCAGCTCTCAACCCTGAATCAGATATGAAGTACAAAGCAGGTTCGACACTTGAACAAATAATACAGTATCAGGGAATAGATGAACAACAACTTCAAGCAGTTATTAGGCAGCTATAGCATTAGGATACAATGGTAGCCGGCAGACACCAACTAAGTTAATAATATCGCTGGCACTATCTCTAGAGCCGTCACTGCCGTCACCATCATTTGTGGAATTCATCATAGTTTTTATACAATTCAGATGTGATGTTGCCCTCGTTTTTCATGTAAGACCTAAGTGCAGTTTCATCTTGATCTCCGCATTTTATGATTTGTGGATTTTGATCTAGATAAACTAGATCAAAAGTTAATACACTTCCCTTATTCCTATGCACTCTGGTAGCTCTGAATTTGTCGCACAGTTTTGTAATCGTATTCTTATACAACTTCCAATCTGAAGTATGAAATGCGCCAGAATCATCAAATTAATTCTCTTATGTATTTGTTATCTTATCCCAAATTGTTGACACAGATCCCGTTATTGACCCAGAATGAGATCCAATATAATTTGAAGCAGCGCTTATTCTTGACTTGCATTTCTGTAGTTCAGTATAGTCTAAGGTAGATTTTATTAATCAAGATTGATTAATAGTGATATTATTAAACGACCTTCCATATTACGAGTATACAAGAATATGGATAAGCCGAAGCTCTTAGACATCAAGCCTTCCGAAGGAAATGATCCAATATTGATAGAAGTTACTGAAGTTGAGGGTGAAAGGGGAGGCGTAGTACAGGCAGGGGGAGGTAAAATAGGTTTTGATGAGATGTTAGGGCGAATTAAACCATTCTGTGAGTCAATTATAGGCAATTTTGAAGGATTAACCAAAAAGCCTAATTCTGCCAGTGCTGAATTTGGACTGAAAGTGTCTGCAGAAGGAAATCTGTTTATCGTAAAAGCAACAGGAGAAGCGACTCTAAAAGTTACGCTTAATTGGAGCCTCAATCAATAACAAATGTCTTCACAAACCTCCAAGTATGTTGGTGAAAACATAGTTAAGATCGTAGATAGTACAGGTAGTTTTTATGGTACTGGCTTTTTTGTTGAAATTAAAAATAACAAATACTGTATTACATGCCATCATTGCGTTTTCGGATTAAACAAGATATATATCGAAAAGGATGGCTTAAGATGCCTTGCTGAATGGACTGAAGAATTTTCTGATATGAAAAAAGATTTTGCAGTTCTGAGTGTAAAGAATTGTGATACTCTAACAGTTAAACCATTGATCTATGCAAAGGAAGCAATGCCAAAACTTTCTGTTCTTGTTTGGGGATTTTCAAGTAATGAATTAGAGACTTTTCCACAAGGATCGCCTATAGAAGATGGGGAACTTTCAAGTGATGATTTTGGTTTTCAGTGGAAGGAAGAGAATGACAAGGGTAAGGAAAAATGGAATAGTAAACCTCAAGTCTATGTACGTGTTTTTCGCTTTTCAGGCAAGTTTGATGTAGGATACAGTGGAGCACCCGTTTGTTACACAGCTAACAATTCCATTATAGGGATTTTTACGGCAAAAGACAATAATTACGGTTATGTGATACCTATTCAAGCTATATTAGAAAAGTTTGAAGATGAAAAGAAGTTAGCAAAGCCATCGTCTTCTATGGTGGATGTAATTTCCTTTTTGAAAAAGGCTCAAGAAAGTTATGCGAGAGAAAATTATGAAGAGGGAATAGGATTTTTAGATTCTATATTAAAGGATCGAAATATCGTTGCTACATTGTACAATAAGGGACTATTTCTCATGCGATCTGGAAAATACGAAGAGGCTATAGGATGGTTTAATAGAGTTTTAGATGTTGAACCAAAGAATATCTTTGCTCTAGGGAATAAAGCCTATGCACTTACTAGCGTAGGAAAATACGAAGAGGCTATAGGATGGTTTAATAGAGTTTTAGATGTTGAACCAAAGAATATCTTTGCTCTATCTTTTGTCGGCTTATGCAATGCTAATGTGGGCAGATATGAACAGTCAATGGATTATTTTGATAGAGCTTTAGAGTTAGATCGTAATAATGTTTTCGCTCTAATTTACAAAGGTTTATCTCTTGTCAGCCTGAAAAGATCTAACGAAGCTATACGGTACTTTGATGACGCTTTAGCAGTCGATCCAAACAATGTTCTTGCACTAAATGGTAAAGGAATAGCCAATATGGGAATAGGGCAAATGGAACAGGCTACAAGATATTTTGATAAGGCTTTGGTCATTGATGAGAAGGCTGCTGGTACTTTGTATAACAAGGGTAACTCTCTTAATATCTTAGGAAAATATGAAGAGGCTATAGAGAATTTAGATAAGGCACTTGCGATTTATCCTACTTATGCCGCTGCTCTGCTTGCTAAAGGTAATTCTCTTAACAGTCTAGGAAAATATGAAGAGGCTATAGAGAATTTAGATAAAGCACTTGCGATTGAGCCTAATAATACCACTGCACTATTCAACAAAGGCCTCTCTCTTTATAATTTAAGAAGATATCAAGAATCCATAGAGTGTTATGATAAAGCACTTGCGATTGAGCCAAAGTACGCTGCTGCTTTGAATAACAAGGGTAACTCTCTTAATGGCTTAGGAAAATATGAGGAGGCTATAGAATGCTTTGATAAAGCACTTGCGATTGAGCCTAATAATACCACTGCGCTACTCAAGAAAGGCATCTCTCTTTATAATTTAAGAAGATATCAAGAATCCATAGAGTGTTATGATAAAGCACTTGCGATTGAGCCAAAGTACGCTGATGCTTTGAATAACAAGGGTAACTCTCTTAACAGTCTAGGAAAATATGAAGAGGCTATAGAGAATTTAGATAAAGCACTTGCGATTTATCCTAATAATACGAACACTCTATTCAACAAGGGTTACTCTCTTAACAGTCTAGGAAAATATGATGAGGCTATAGAGTGTTATGATAAAATACTTGCGATTGAGCCTAATAATACCACTGCACTATTCAACAAAGGCAACTCTCTAAATAGCTCAGATAAATATGAAGAGGCTATAAAATACTTTGGTAAAGCTTTAGCTATTGATCCCAATTATGTCTTTGCCTTAAACAACAAAGGATCTATCCTTCACAACTTCGCAAGATATACTGAAGCAATAGAATACTACAACAAAGTCTTAGATATTGATCCAAGCAATGTCCGTGCTTTGATTGGTAAGGGAATATCATTAGATGATTCATCAAAATTCAAGGGTTCCATGGCATATTATGCCAAAGCTTTACATGAAGAAGCCATATCTTGCTATGACAAAGTTTTAACTATTGAACCTAACAATCTGCTTGCCTTAAACAACAAAGGATATTCACTTTTTGGAATGGGAAATTATAAAGAAGCTATAGAATACTTTGATAAAGCTTTAGCAATTGATCATGACTTCGCTTTGGCTTTAAATAATAAGAAAGCTGCTATTAGTAAATTAAATACGTAAAAGATATTCTAAACATTGAAACCACGACTGATACTGCAGGCTACTAGATAATCTATCGATGCAGTTCAAAACTATGCAAAAGATAGCATTGGTAACGTATTGATTCTCTAAGGTGGAGCTGGACTCTATCACTTGGGCGCTGCTGCGACAGGAAGATGGGTGGATAAACACATTTGTCCATAGTATTGCGATACTGACCGGTTGGATACAGAAAGGGTAGGCGCGCGCCATCATCAGTACATACGAATTATATCATCATCCTTCAACATTAGTTTATACTTCAGTACAATGTTTTTAATAATATTTATAACTTAGGATTATTCATATCGTCTTATAACTTTATGTCCGGGATGATTAATCTGGATGGATTAAAAACCCTATGTGATTAACGTATTGGGTATTAGCTGCTACTGTATATAGATATCGACTTGCAAGATCAATGCTGAATTCCAAGTCTAGAATTTAACTCTATTAAATAAGTCCCTCAATGCTTCTATCTTGTCAACCTACCGGTAGATGATAAAATTTTGCACTCATGGTCAAGTACAATTTCGTTATTTTTGTCTTGATAACAAGTCGGAAATAAGGACTATCTGACGCATCTGATATATATGACACTTCTTTAACATATGATCTCGAATCGAATTGAAGTGTTACTGCATTGCAGCCCATCTGACATATCTGACATCATATCCTGAATAGGATTTACGTTGATTGGCTATTAGAGAAGTCACAGTCAAGGTCAGATAAAACAAATCTTTTGAGATATGGATCGAGTCAAAGATAACTTGAGATAATGGATATTTACCAGGTAGACCTGTCGGAGTAGGACCAAAAGATCCGTGGACCCTGGAGCTTTGGTGCGGGGCATGGGATGCAGATGCTCAGTCAGGCTATATATGGGTGGGTATCTGGGAATGCCTTTGTCATCATCAGAGAAAAAAAGAAAGACTAACAAAGTCAATGATGCTCGTAATCATTTCATATATCTTTCAGAAATGATAAACAGAACCTTCAAAGATAAGACAATAGCCTACTCAATTCCAAGCCATCGCTCGAACTTGTATGGACTGAAAATTAATGGGTTTAGTGTGGGGTCGAGCTTTGACTGCGATAAAAATTCAACTGCATATACATGTTTGCACTTGGCATTGTGGCGCGCATAATCTGGACATGAACAGGTCCAGCCTAATTGAGTAGCATTGACGCTGTAAGTGTTGTTACCAGATGTCGAACTAACATTATAATGCGAGTCATCAATCATTGAAATTGCACCACTTGTTTGGGCTATCAATCTGCCTATCTTTTCACGTTTAACCGGTTGTTTAGGCATCTTTAGCACTTGGCGCGCGCATCTTGATAACTGTAGGTAGTTTTTCATCTATTGCCTCATCAAATCTTTTGTTAGGATATTCCTGACACTCTTTTCTGATTTTAGTTACTCCATTTAGATCTTTGGTGTATATTCGAAACATGGTATTCTGTCCTTCTTCCCATGCAACTTCGAATTTTTCATCGGTGTATTCAATAAGAGAATCGGATCCGAAGTGCCACATCGTCACAGTCCAGGATTCATGATCTGGTATAGATGATGACAGTGACAGGGACGCGCGTTCTAAATATCGTAATAATCGCTCTTCTACACGAGTTAAAGCGTTTGAAAGGCGTACAAGTCCTTTAATGTCCGCAGCTACAGGATTTAATGAACAGGCAACGATTATACTAACGGTATCAGTATGATGTATAGTTGTCTTAATGGTAAAATCATAGGTTACAATGGGTACAAGAGAGATATCCTTGCTCATTGCATTGGGTTCTAATCCTGGATGATTAGTTGAGATGACAGTCCGGATATTATCATCCCTGAATCTAAACCGTATGTCACGTGAGGCATGTTTGTCAGATGGGAATTTATCAATAAATGGCACTGACAGCGATGATCCTGAAGAGACCACACTGTACGGCATTAGGCGCGCACTTCATGATAAACATGCATGTGAATTTTAGAAAATGTAGTTCATTATTTCTATCTGCTGTATTGATTCAGAAAGGATCTTGATGTCGTATCTTTCATACCTTTAGAAGACGTTATTTCCGATATGATTGTAGGATTTCTAATAATACAGTACTGCCTGACATTAATTAGATAGAGAGTCGAGCGAAATTTGAGAATTAATTACAACATCTTCATAAATTATGATATATTTTATATTAATATTACTCAAATGTGCATGAAATGAACAAATAAACGATAGATTAAATTATAAACGTGTAATTCCATGTGTTAATTAATGGAACGTGATAATCAGCATTTACAAGACTATAATGACGGATTTAATTTGTCGTTAACGATAATGCCTGAAAAGAAAAGACGTAGTTTTAATTCGTTCAGTTAGGAGTTTACTAGTATGCTAGATTATTTTGAAATGGATCGCGTGATTGAAGAGCTTGCGAAAGCATATCCTGCTCAATGCGCAACCACGTGGTTCAAGATAACTAAAAATCACAGGCCTAGCAAGCAAGAATATCGGGACAAAGTGGTAGAGTACATGAAACAATTTGAATATTTGCTATCTACTTATCCACAATGCCTTGAAACGGACAAGCTCAAAGAACTTGTTAAGAAATCTCTGGATAGAGAAATAGAAAAGGTACTTCAGGGAAATAATAATGATGTCGAAAGGCGTTACAAACACTATGTAGAGAATTCTCAGTTAGAACTAGAAAATATTTTGGAAAAGGTACATGCTGAAAAACGTCCCGATAGAAATACTGTTTTGATGGAAAAAGGACAAGAACATGAAGATAATTCAGGCGAAGAGTGGGAAGAACAAAAGACTCTATATGAAAAGAGTGTAGAGGAGCGACGACGTAAGAAGAAGATGATGATATCAGGTTAAGCAGATACTAGGAAATACAAAAGGATGGTACACGCATGCCCTAATCGAGAGGTTTTATTAAAATAGCTTATCGGTTATTAAACAAGTAATGAGCGAGGGACAATCAACCGAATTAACTAACACCGCATATGACATACTAAAGGTTTTAGGAAAAGATGCAGATTTTCTTTATGACACTATTGACAAGTATATTAAAGATGCGCAAAATGCGAATAGGCAAGACTTGGTAGAAATGTGGCAAGTTATAAAAAAGGATAGACAAAAACACGTACATTTGTTAAAGGAGGCATTAGAGAAAGAGATCCATGGCTAATTCTGCATACACTGGATATGGTCTTGATATTGACGATCAACCATGATAGCTAGTCTGTCGGTTTCTTAGAGTTGTTGAATAAAACTTATCAATAGAATGCATTATTTGGCGCGCACCTCATCATGTCAGCACCTATAAATTTTATCGCCATCTGGGACGTTGGTCTACAACTATGACGCAGCGCTTTTGATAATATTTATAATCGACCCTGCTGCATATCGTATTATAACGCAATGCATCCGAGATAATTAATCCGGATGTGTTAATAATCAAACGTGTTAAACTTATTGCATTTTAAGGGAATTAGTGCGTTGATTCGCATCGACTAATTGGTACTATCTATAGGTATCAGTATCATTAATTTGACTGTCGATAGATTTGTTCCAAAGTCCACCTCAAGTGCTGATGGGGTTTAGCATTTATTTAGCCAGACTAGTTCTGTCCTGTAAATGTATAAACTTACAAGGCTGGGGCGCGCAAAAACATACATCTCATCTGATCACGTGTGCAACTTTTCATGTATAGCTGCATCTAACCTGATGCCCGGATATTCTTGACGCTCTTTTCTAATTCTAAAACCATCTCTCATATCCTTTGAATAGATACGAAGTAATGCATGTTCTCCATCCTCCCAAGTCATCTCGAATTTCTCGCCCGTATACTCGTTTAAAGAGTCTGTACCAAAGTGCCACATAGTTACAGTCCAGGAGTTATGGTTTGGAATGTGAATTTGCTGCAACTGGGTTGAAGTGTGCGCGCAGCATGTTACTGTTGCCAGTAGTCTCTCCTCTACCGATGTCAGCACATTTGACAAGCGTATTAGGCCTTCATGATCAAATACTACAGGTTTCATGGAACAGGCTACAATGACACTGACAGTGTCAGAGTGGTGTACGACTGTCTTTGCCTCCATATCATACATCCGGACAGGCAATAGAGAAATGTCTTTACTCACTTCGTTAGGTATCATCTCTGGATGGGTATGACGTATAGTTAACCAAATCCCTTCAGTTTTGAATCTAAGGCGGATATCATGTACTGAATGCCTTTCAGACGGTAGGTTATCGATGAATGACACCGATGACAGGGAAGAGACCACCGTATGGTTACCTGTCATCTTTTGCCTGGGCCTAGCAAAGTCTACACCTCTTAAGCTATAGAAGGCCGGACCAGAAGAGAACTGCCACTGTACGTAACCACTTTTCATAAGAGCTGAAATCTTGTTCCTAAACGTCCCATGGGTCATACCATATTTCTTGCCATCCACTTCAAAGTCTAAAAAATCGCGATAGCAAAACGGTTTTTTCTCTCCTCTTACTATCCTTTGCATATGAACCTTCATTGCATAATCTAACTTTATCTTGCCCATTCCTTCATCGCCCAGAATACTAAACACTAGTATGT
>DATBGR010000448.1:0-5481 GCA_036557905.1 Nitrososphaeraceae archaeon
AATTCTCCTTGATGTAGATGGAGTTAGGATTGCCGCGAAAAATGTCACCGGACCATTAGAACCAGTAAGTAAGACGCTTCAACTGTTTCTCGATGAAGGTGGTAGAGTCATCGCATGCGACCACTGCGTGAAGATGGTTGGATTAAATGTTGAAAGTCTTCTTCCTGGGGTAGAGATTGACACACATCCAGAGATGCCTAAAATGCAAAAAATAATTGATCAACACGCGGTAGTTCTTGATTACTGAATGAACTATACTGAATCTCATATCTTTTTTTTGGCAATTTGAGTGTTCTAGGATAGGATAATTAAATCCGGTCTAATCCTTTGACTAGTATTATGTATGGAAAAAAACTATGTATTTGATGGTTAAAACATTTTCTCTTTAGTTATATAGAAAATTAAGTCATATCATCATATCTTATTATTATTACTTGACAGTAGCAGGACCAATTTTTTCTACAGAAGGCAGGTTTAGTACTACAAATTGTCCTGCCATTGTTGGCTGATGATATGTACAATAGAATCTAAATACTCCTTCCTGAGTTGCTTTGAATGTTGTTGTTCCGTTATGAAGAGGCAACAAGTCCAAATTTATGTTATATGGTGCTCCAATTGTAAAAGTATGTCTGTCAGACGTGTCAAGATTATAGAAATGTATAGTCACATTATCACCTTCATTAACTACAAATGTAGTAGGTGAATACGCATCTTCTGGAATACCCAATTTTTCTTCGTTAAGTCCTTCATGTTCTGCAGTAAATAGATAGAATGTCGTGTTGCTTAAACTGGCAAATGATGTTTGGTTGGTGGAGGAAGAAGTGGTAGTAATGTTAGCATTAGTGCTTTGTGCTCTTGCGGCCGGTATAAGAAGAAGATTGTTCATCCCTATTACTGTAGTCAAAGACTTGCTGTCACAAGAACTAAAGATATTATTTTTATTGGTTTTTTTATTAGTATTTGCATATTCGTATATAATTCCTCGTATTTTGTGGCCTATAAAAAATAATATATATAAAAATCAACTTTTTAGATAATGTTCCAAAATTGCTAAGGATTCATTCATTATTAGTAGGTTCAAAGAACAGAAAAATCTTCGATTTTTTAGGGGGAATTGACCTTATTCGAGTTGACTAGATCTCGAATCAAATCCTTCAAATCCCAGATGAAATCAAGAAGAATATCCCATGTTAAGAAGATAATTCTTCCTTCAATAATGAATGATTACTGAGACCCTTTGTACTCGATACTCTCATTTTTTCCATAATAGGATGTTTGTCGATTGGTTATTCGAGGCGTATTACCTAAGGTTATTTCTACGATTATCACGTATTCCTCATTTTACAACATTGCAAAAGTTTACAGATAGAATCAACAATTCATTGCTTGGGAGGATAATTTCCTCATTCATTGCAATAAGCGGTACTAAACATATCTTTGCAGGAATAGATTCAACAGGATTTAAGATAACTCATATGCTTCGTAGTATTATATTGAAAGAACAGGATTGAGAAGAAAATATACCAAGTTAAATATCTATTGGAGCAGACGTATTACAACAAATCATATGTAACATAAGGATAAGACGAGCTCCTGTAAGACATGATAATATAGACTTTAAACCAATTATAACAAAGACGTCAGATATTCTTCCATTATCTGTAGTTACG
Source organism: Nitrososphaeraceae archaeon (assembly GCA_036557905.1). Lineage (GTDB taxonomy): Archaea > Thermoproteota > Nitrososphaeria > Nitrososphaerales > Nitrososphaeraceae > JARBAU01. The sequence continues at coordinate 1,671 of DATBGR010000448.1, forward strand.
GCTGACAAGGGCTATGATAGTGAAGATAATCATCAGTTGGTAAGAGAGGATTTGCATGCATTCAGCTTAATCCCAGCTCGCTACGAACATGTACCGATATGGAGAACATATGGTAGGTATAGAAAGCAGATGAAACGTGGCTATTCCAAATTGCTGTACAATCAACGAAACAAAGATGAAACCATGGTGTCAGTTATAAAGAGACTATTCGGAGAGCATCTTATATCTAGAATGACCAGAACACAGAACAGGGAATATCATCATTCAGATGCATAACCTATAACATGCATAGACTGACTAATCTTGTAATATTGGTGATGGTTTCTACATAGCCACTTGGCATCAAACAATAAATTTTGATTAGCTATCAAAGTGGTGAATATACATCAACTTGAATACAAAGGATTTATAGACAAGAACTGAAGTAGGTTTGACCTGCAGTCAGATTAATTTTCTTAAATAGCGATTGCAGCACGTTTTCTTTTGCATGCATGTTTAGAGCATTTTGACATATATAGATAGAGTTTATTCCTTTTAACTGATCCGTACTGAAGGAACTTGCAGATACTGCTACTCACTATTCATTTCTTATTCTAGGACCTTTTAATCGATATGGGCTTCATAGTACAGTCCACGATTAAAAATGACGATTCTTGTAGTCGATCAAACTGGCACAATTGTAGTATACAACTTATCCATCAAAAATATATGCCTTATCTATCGACTAGAAGTTCAGATTTCAAGAATTCATTTAAATCTTTATTATCTAACCCTTCCACACTGGTGGTTATAGGGTTAAGTTTATTGTCACTTGAAATGACTCGTACAGCAATTTTGTTGTCGCATATCTATCATTTCCAAGATCAGATAATAACTTTGATATGACCTATTCATATCTCTTATTCCAAATTTAATACCTTTCCTAAATATTCGTTATAATACCTTAGCGCTCCGACTGTATGTCTCGCATTTTCTGTCCAGTTATCATTCAATATGCGTTACGAGTTACGTTTTGCAATATAGTAGTAATAGTCTTCACATACCGAATTAAAACCTATCCAAGCAAAACCTCTAGTTATAGCATATATAAAAAAGCTAAGATTTGCAATATAATTCCAGAAGTAGCGTACAAAATACGGATAACTTGGATCAACAGTTAAGCCATATAAAGGCTCGAAATTCCCAAAACGATCTCGATAGAATATGGAAGTAGAAACAACAATAAGGACTAGTTCTATGCCAATGCTTGTCTTGAGTAACTGGTTTTCGTATACCTTGGAAAATCTTTAGTTTAATCCAATTTGATTCCACAAAAAAGGAAAGTCCATAAACTAGAGTAGGAGTAATAGTTGCAATGTCGGTCCAATAGGTGGAGATTGGTAGGCATATTTTTATCTCTTGGCCCTACCAGGTATGATGTTATGAACAAACAAATTAGAGGATTTGTAACCAACGTTGCCAAAAGGATTAAAACTGAAATTAGCTCTAATTTTTGCATATTTTCTTACGCAGCAAGTTTTTTGTATACGTAAGAATTGTTCCATTTGGCTCTTTAATGTAACCACGGCAAACATTAGTGTGGATCTGTGTTTATATCCATGAATCTGATTCAGTAGCTAAACAAATACAATTTTAGTTTGTATATAAGTTAAAGATTTGAATCCATAATATTGTATACAATAAGCTTCTATCCTAAGAGTTGTATCATTTTATATTGAGGTAACTGAACCTGGCCGAGACCTACTAACCATGTTTGCATGCACCAACTTGTATCAGCATTCCGAAGATATTTTTAGTCCGTATAAGATAATAATCGCAATTACTGCCATACTTCAGATGTCCTAACGATATATAGTTGATAAATAAAAACGGCTACTCTAAATCCATGATCTCCCCAACTATCATGCTACCAAGCCCATTTTATTATTCATATAAGTGGTGGTTGTTGTATCTCTTTCTGAAAAGGGAATCCATCTAAGCATGGATGAGATTCAATAAATCCAATCTAGTGTTGTCTTCCTTTGGTCTATCAAGGTCGATCCATATGCTCAACCTTAGCAGATACATTATGTACTTGGAATTAATAGAAATAGAAGTATTAGTGGAATCATCTCAAGCAAGCTATTGACCTCTCCGTCTGTTTCCCATGCTCGCTTAAGCTTAATGGTCATCATACCAAGCTTTCGAGCTCCAGTAGTGTGCTCCTCATTTTCAGTAATAAAGATCACATATTGGTATGATAAGCCTTTAGAAATCTTATCAATTGCTGCTCTGAAGATCTTTTCATCCGGTTTCATTACGACAACTTCTTTTGAAAGTGTGACTCTCTCTGTCAATGGTCTGAAAAACGTGTCTATACCAAGAATCTGTAAAAGTGTATATAGTATTCTTGCACTGTGTATTTAGTAGGGAAATCTGATACAAGTGCAAGTGCCGGAGTATCTCCGCTATGATCCCACTTTTTTCTGATCGGATATTTCTTCAAGCAATCTTTGATGAAAAGCATAATTATAGACAATATAGTTGAAATGCAAAAGCTTCCTTCAGATAAGGCATCTGGCTTACGTGAAAGAACCGATTCTTATAGCATTTTCTCATGGTATACTTGTCTTGTTTCAAGGTCTGATTTTTTCGATCTTTATATAGTCTTGGGAGATATATCATAGATTTTAAAAAATGATCTTGAGTATTAAGACCAGATCAAGAAATATGCGCAGTTGCAAGAGACCTCAGACACTATAAATTATAAGAAAAGACTTTCGATGGCAATTAAGTAGAATAGAAATTATGATGAGGCAATTAGGCTGAACGAAATCCTAAAAGAGTCACTTCTAAGACCAAAAATCATATCAAATTTTTTAAATTGGATTGTACTGAAGTTCAAGTTATATTTCTAAACAGTATAGGCGAAGGTAGAGCATAAATAACTTCAACTAATGATGCAGAGCGAGATGCTATATTGATCTTATTCATTACTGGGATTTGATAAAACATATTCCAAGGATCGAATTTGAGGAATGTTATGAGATCATGAGTACATCTGGAAAACACCCCTCTGCACTTAAGCTAAACACTACAGGAGACTTTGTGAAATGCTATATGTTTTTAACGTTTAATTATATAATAATGGAATCAATCGCATGTTGGAGCCATTTCATATCGGATTAAGCTCTTCTCTGTGTTAGTTTCATGGTATAAATTCATAATTATTTGGTAGTTTCCCACCTATTACTAAGCAAGATTTATTGATAAATCCCCTTACCGGTCAGTCTGATCAACGTTAGGGATAGTTCGAATGAATTGGTATATAGGCTAATTTCGTGGCATTCAATGGCAACAAAAGGTCTATCATGTTTTGAATTCTATTTTGAAATTTCCCGATGACATGATTGTACATCAACTGTGTATCGTCACCTATTACTATTCTCTAAAACTATAGTAATTAGGTGATGCTAGCAGCTTTGATTGTCGTAAATGACCATATTTTGATTGATGCCAGTGCATTATCCGAATCATCTCGTACAGCGGCATCAATAGTAACAAAATATTTTGTACTTGGAGAGAAGGACTGTTCAGAACGGAAGATAGCGGTTTTACCATCAGGACTTAAAAGTACGATACCAGATACATTAGTAGTTGTGCCATCTCTCTTTACAGAAAACGTATTTGCATTAATTGTTGAGGTATTAATACGCTTGCTAAATGATGCTGTTACGAGTGAATCAACTGGAATATCACGCGCGCCATCACGGGGGAACGTATCTACAACTACTGGTGGTGTATTATCTTCTGGGGTTGGCATTGCGGATAA
>DATBGR010000449.1:0-5382 GCA_036557905.1 Nitrososphaeraceae archaeon
TTGTAAAGCTAAACATAGAAAGCAAAACTCAATATCTATATAAACTTTATAATCTCAATTATTAAATATATAGACAGATGGTAGACTTAGTTTTGGGCAGGGGTATAACAGATCTTATCCGTGAAGTACCATTTTTTGTTAGCATACTTAAAAAATACGTTGGCATTAAACTATTTCATTCAAAGTCTGCAATATATGGCTCAGTAGACGTTAACAATATTTGTAACTTGCATTGCAGCCATTGTTATTGGTGGTTGAATAGAAAAAATGATGCAGAAGACCTGAGCGCAGAGCAATGGAGGCAAATTATTAGAAGCACTTTCAAAAAGCAACATGTGTACATTGTGACCTTGGTTGGCGGCGAACCTACGATGCGTCCTGACATAATCGAAGTTTTTTGTAAAGAGATGCCCAGGAGAGTATGTGTTGTATCAAACGGAACATATCCCTTAAAGAGATTTGAAAGTCTATACTTTTATTGGATATCATTAGATGGAACAGAAGAAGTACATGACAGTATTAGAGGTAAAGATGCATATTCAAAGACAAAGCAAAACATTTTAGAGTATGTACAAGGGCCAGATCGTAAAGGCAAGCCAGCATGGAAAGATATATGGATTACAATGACAATCAACTCTTTAAATTATAGCACTGTTCAAGACTTGATAGAAGAATGGAAGGATAAAGTGAATAAAATAGGCTTTCAATTTCATACACCATTTGTAAAAAATGATCCTTTATGGATGCCCTTTGGAGATAAACGCACCAAAGTAGTTGACAGCCTCATTTCTTTAAGAAAGAAGTACCCACGTTTTATAATCAATAGTGAAAAGCAATTATCATTGATGAAAGGTAATTGGGGCGGCATAGGCACTACTCCGATACAGTGTCCGTCATGGGCCATATTGTCGTTAGATCATATGGGCCGGCTAAAACAGCCATGTTGTATAGGTAGTGCTGACAATAGCAGTAGTAAGAATGCAGCAAAACCAATTTGCGAAGAATGTGGTTTAGGTTGTTATTCAGTACTTGTTGCAAATGGCATCAAAGGAAACTAACAATTTGTAAGTTTTTTGATGATTTTTATCTCTATTACTAAACCAAGTACCACTAGCCGTAAATCATTGTTTATATACTGATAAATAATCGACGGCCGCCTTTTTGAAGGTTAATATTATTAATAATCCTACAGTATTATTAGAGAAAAGAAGCAAATGAAAGCTACATATCAACACCAAAATATAATCACACAACTCATCGAAAACTGCAGCGAGGAACATAATATTGACAAAAGGATTGAAATTTTATATCATATAAATTCAATACTTGCAAAACAACATCAGCTAAAAATACCATCTCTGGTTACAAACGCGTATATCGATACCGCACTATACAGAATAGAAGAAACATTCTATTAGAAAGAAGTGAATATTCCTTAATTACACTGTAGCCTCTACATTAAAACATTTGGTGCCGAGACTACAGTAAAGAATACAATTACACATTACCTATCAAAACTAATTAGATCAAGATGTGGCATGCGACATACTGAACCATATGATGAATACATTTATATCTGTATAAGTATAATATATTTATATGCGTGGTAACTTTTGAGACAAAATAGTTTTCCAATGATAGATTGGCATGTTAAACATTTGGAAAAAATAATTTTGAAATTTGTAAAAGGACTAGCCGAAAATGCAACCTCTTGGGAAAAAAGAAATAACAAACGTTATGGAAGAATAAATAATGTCTGTAGACAAATTAACTATGATATGAAACAAGGTGCTACATATGATCATGTTCTTTTGCTTTTACAGAAAATCCGAAATGATTCTTCCTTTTCTATTCTTCGAGATAATCCTGATTCTTTAGAAAGATTAGGCGAGTTAGAGAAATATTATCAGCAGCAACCTATAGAGACAAAGACTTGGTGGTATTAACTCTGGCTCCGGATGGGATATACAATTCTTAAATTGATGGCAAGAAGAGGTCTGCTTATCATATTAGCATATATTGATTTGTAACGAAGTTGTTGGTTGACATGACTTATACTGCAAATCGTAACCATTGTGAATATACTGGTCGAAATATTAAAGTTAACGAGGCCTTTAAGATGGTGACTACACTTATATTTAAATAAGTATTATACACTTATGTAAATGATGATGAACTAAAATGCCAATGCTTATGTTAAAATGCAAGACTTGTGGTGAAGTATTTCCGGGCTTATACGTTCCTGAACGAAGTACTGATGATTTTAAGTCAATTGCTACAAATGCAGATCCGTCACATACTTGCTCAAGAAAACACACAAATGAATACAATACGATAGATTATATGGACTGGTCTTGAGCGCAATCTGAATTCTACCAAAGTTATACTTGTAACTCATCCCTGATGATTTTAGCCTCCAAGAAGCAAAAAGTCTGGTAGAGTCAACTTCGTCATCGAATTCAGTTACAGGTTATCAAATTCTAAAAGTTGTTACTCAAAAGTATCTAAATCATTCTCAATATGGTCTCGGCTCTGGTAAAGCTGAGGAAATCAAAGGCCTTGTAAATGAAACTAGAGCAGATCAAATAGTTGTTGATGAACATTTAACGTCGAAACAGATTCACAACCTGGAGAAATTAACCGGTGTACTGGTGATAGATAGAGAGAGACTAATACTTAACATATTTCATTCAAGAGCTTTTACAAAAGAAGCAAAATTGCAGATTGAATGAGCTGAAATTAAATATGAAATGCCGCGTGTAAGGGAAAAATGCAAAACTAACTTCAGGCAGTACAGAAAGGCCTGGAAAGCGTGGTATGGGAGAATATATGGTAGATGTTAAATTCAGAGATCTAAAAAGGCGAATCTCTATTATTAAAAACAAGCTTTATGACGTACATAAAAAGCGTGAGCTTTATCGTCAAAATAGACTGGAAACCAAAATGCCTATCATCTCATTAGTAGGTTACACTAGCTCTGGAAAAACAACCTTGTTTAACTTGCTTACATCTGAAGGTACTTGTTTTGTTATCGATATTTAATTGTGGATATATATTATCCTAAAGTTAACCGACAAAGGTGTTCTTAAAGTACTTGGCGCAGTGCGAAAGATGTAAGAAAAATGAAGAATATCATAGTTATTCTACGTGTGGTCAACATTTATGCATAAGCTGTTTTAATACAGTTCATTTTGGCATAAATGCTACAAGATCCGGTAAATCAATGGTGTACAATAAATGTATCTTTTGTGGTGAAATATACGCAACTAATGCGAAAATCAGTGTTTGTGATAGATGTACTATAATACTTACGTGAAAATCAGGAATGGATTGTCTTGCTGCAGTAAACAGGGTTTCAGAATTAATAAAAACAAACAAGCTCGATCCTAATTTTAAAAATGAAAGTTATTGCAAAGTACACTTTGGTACGCATGCTGCCCAAGTTATAATGGATGCAATAGATTCTTCAAGAAGATGATAAAGATCAATTGTTAACATTGCTGTGCAAAAGGACTTTAAGGTAAGAAATGATGGAAGTTACTTTCGTATCACGTTAGGCTGTCTATAATTTTGTATTTCCTAAAATTACTTCCTTAACTCGACGAATTATCTAATTTTAGTCCTTATTTCAGCTTACTTATTAGTAAGGTGTATTGCGGTATGTCTCAATGCTTTATCTATTGCCAATATTATCATTTATCTGCTATGGAAATAATGCAGAAGGTAAAAGAAGGGGTATCGGCTAAATACCAAAGGCTTTTAAGATGCGCTACCTATAGTAATAGATTAACAATAATACAAAATTCATATTTGTTTCAGGAGCTATAATTGCCGTTTCATTGATAGTATCGTTGGTTGGAATATTTAATGGATGAATAACATTAATAGTATACCGATAATGAAGATAACAAATACAAAATCTTTAGGTTTGCGAATTAGTGGTAAGAAACATAGAGGGACAAAGCTGCAAAAAATAGAGCTGTGTTCAAATATATATGAAAGTGAATTTGCTCTATGAAAATAATAATAATCTCCACCAACAATTATTATTTCTTGCAAAAACAGATGCTAATACAAGGATTACTCACATGGTTGCCGACTCTGATTGCCTTGATGATTTTAAGAATGGCTGGGACTACACACTTGGACATTTTATTGAACTATACAAAGAGGCACTGCAGCAATGTTCACAAGAACACTGCTCAAAAATAGAACCAATACATTATTATACCATTTATCGATCCTCTCCAACAGATCTTTTTGACGGTGCGATGAATGAGGCTAAGAACATTCAAAAACAAAATAAGGATACTATAATCTTAGAATAATATCGTTGCGAAAACGCCATTATTTTGATGTAAATTTTCATGACGTCATACAAAGAAGAAACCATGAACTCGAGTGGCATGTTTAGTGTTTAAGCTTCAATTTTATTGCTAAATATAATGCAACTCAAACGAGTTCTTTATTCTATCTACTTGGTATCCTTTAAGTTTTGGACCTCTAAGATAAGCCAATTATAGCATATCAAGAGGTACAAGTAAATAGTAAACTCTCCTCAACTAACAGATATAGAGTAAAAGAAAATGTAATTACATAGGTTTAAGTACATATCTGCATTAGCTTATTCTGGGAAGTAAATTGTATAGCCGTTTTAATGATGGGAAATTAGATATTTATGAAAAACAATAAAATTACAGAAAATTATTACAACTGCGATAATAACCTAGATTATGATATGATTGATAATCGACAATCTGGAAATATAAATTGGTGGATTAATGAATTAGATTCACTCGGAATTAATAAAAATAGCATCAATAATGAAAAAAATAACGATAAAAGCGAATTTTCAACTAGTCAGCGGCTTGAAAATCTTGCAGATAATATAAAGCAAAGCTTCATTCATGATTATAAGACCTATTACCATGGATAATATATAGATGGTCAATCAAAATAGTATTAAATTCTGCTTGTATTCTTATCAACTATGAAATCCACGACATTGTTGAATTCTATTTGCATGAAGAGTAGAATACGAGAATCCAAACTAGGTAGAGGTAGTAGTAGGAGCAGTAACAACAATTATGATGCTGGTAAAAGTGTTAGATTGGATAGAATTCAGAACAAATTTAGCTGTTATGCGGCAGGAAATCGAGTGAAGACAGTATAAGTATAACAAGCTGGCCTTTGCAGTATTTATGCACCTAAATGGACGCATCAGCAGATAGTAAGACAATTGAAGGATCGAAATCGCAATAGATTTACTCTATAACTCGGAAGTTACTTTGAATCATCATTACATCATGTTATCCAAATATCATCTAAATCCAGTCATTCATATTACCGTAATGAATACTCAATTTGAAAAATTAATGAGTT
>DATBGR010000450.1:0-9051 GCA_036557905.1 Nitrososphaeraceae archaeon
AAATTGAAAAAACTGAAGAAAATCAACCCAAAACTGTAGTTGTTACGATTGCTTTTCATCTTTCCTCTTAGGCACCAAGTTTTAAACCGGTGGCCAATACTGGCTGAATCATAATGGGTTCATAGACTTTAAAGCTAGTCAATTCATGGTTTTTCCTTAATTGAATCGCTTCACTTACTATTCTATTTCTATTAGTAGTTAATTAATCAAACAATTAGCTACAACTAGGTACGTTAGGTACAGGATCCACTTTATCTTTGGAATAGAAAATGACAACAACAATGAGGCAAAGTAAGTTTGATTTGATTTGTTGTAGCATTATCGATGTATATTACAGCCACGTTGGGAAGAGACCATATGAAGCAGTTTTTAATTACGTATTCAAATCACCGAAGAATTTTCTAGACTCCATTTGAGAATTGAATACAATCAATTCTTTCCCGAGGCTTAGTTCGGAATATTAATTGATATATTAGAATAAGGCATATGATGAGATTTGAGGGGGAAATTTCAGGACTTGTATCATTTATGTAATGCGTGTAGAAGCAGGCAAGGATTGTCTAGAATAAACTCAGACGATACTTCGTCGATCTGTTATATCTGCACAGGATTGATGGATAAAATAGATGTCATGGCACTTGAAATTCACTCTACGTTAGATGGTGAGTATGAATTTAATACTTTCTTGATTGGAACTTCACTAGCAGCACAATTCATCGAAAGAGAAGACGAGATCAGAGCTATTCTCAAAATACGAGGTATGGCAAGCATAAAACATCACATAACAAGTGCCGTTAGAAAGAAATTTCGAATGCTAACTAGGGCGAGTGAAAAATTCGACAAACCAGATGTTTTAATCACAGTCAATATTTTTTCAGACAATAGTTACAATGTTACGACTAGATCGAGATCAATCATAGCAGCCGGAAGATACACAAAAAATCAGAGAGGGATATATCAAAAAACACCTAAATCGAAGGAGTTAACTGAATCGAATGCTAATCGTCCATTTCGTAAGAGCATAGAAGAAATTATTACTTACAAAGTGCTAGCTGCAACTATGGGTAGCAACGTCAGATTTAATTGGATCGGCAGTGAAGACAAAAATAGTCTTGTATTAGGTGCTGGTCGGCCGTTCTTTGTAGAGATCCTCAATCCTAAAAAGAGGAGTTTTTCAAACAATTCGTTAATTATTGAAGAATGCCAAATTAATGCTAGGCTAGCCATTCTTGACACAGATCACCCAAGATCGGCACCACGATCACGTACGGTCACCAAGATAATGATTCACTGTTCAGAATCTTTGTCAACCAAGGATCTAAGGGAACTGACCTCACTGACAGGCACTATAGTAAAATTGAAAAGCAAGTTCAGCTTGATAGAGAAAAAAATTTACTCGGTTTCGGTCGATAGGATTGATAAGTCACTGTTTTATCTCACTATTGACGCGGATAGTGGGTTACCGATTAAACAGTTCGTAGGCGGCAAAGAGTATGCAAATCCAAATATTTCCATGCTTTTAGGCTCGCAGTGCGATTGTTTATCTTTTGATATTTTGGACGTAAGTGTTCAGTAAGACTTTTTAGCTTATTTGCATTAATGATTGGGCGATATTGGATCCGTTAAAAATTGTACGTATAACAACGGATTCGGGGCTGCTGCCTCAAAAGGTTTATAATCTTATAAACGATAGATTTCATTTTGTAGCTCAAGGAATTTCACGCGTAGAAAAGGCTACAGGAATTAAATATCCGCTCTACTATATTGAACCTAAACTAGTGATTTCTACTTCTGAAGTAGAATCAGGACAATTCGCAATTTTGTTCGCAAGAACTATTCCTGTAATTCTTAACGGTCAGCTAACGACAGTAGTCCAACTCACCGCTCCGTTGATTACTTATGCTCTAATGGGTACAATTCACGCAATTTTGGCGCATGAGTTCCTTCATTATCTCCATTTGATGAGAAAAATGATCAAAATGGATATAATTTCTGACGAGGTATCTTCATCTCTGTTCGAGGAATGGTATATAGACCATTCTCACATGATTCAGGAAAAAGTTGTCTTCAAAAGAGACCCATATTTAGTTCGTCACCTTTTATCCAAGTTTTCTACAGGATTTAAGGATAGCCGATTGGAAAATAAGGTCATTAGAGAGTGGATGCAGAAGGGACTTCCTGTGACGAAGATTCAGTTAGATTCGAATGTGACAAAATTACCAATTGAAAAGATCGCTTCAGCTAAGATAGATCCAGAATTGAAAGATAAGATATTAGGGTTCGAAATCTAAGGATTGCAATTTGTCGAGATCCTTGTCTTTATTCATTACTGAGATTTCGATCCCGTCAGAATATATTATGTTTTCAAAGATAAAGAATAGACGTTCTTTACACCCTAGTGCGATTTATAGGTTTTTTCAAACCTTTGCCAGAAAAAACGCCAAAAGAAATATCAGAATCACGCTTGCAGGATATCAAAACGCTCTCCAAGAACTTATCGATGATGATAATCCACAAATAGATATTATCATGCACGGCAATATGTTTTGCTTAACTAATTCCGATCATATTACGAATAGTTCAAGCATAGGCAAACCACGAATTGAAAAAAATTTCATGAACTATATATGTATACGCAGGAAGAAAAATATTACATTAAATGCTGCGAGAAGCGCGATCCAAAATTAATAGACTGAGACAATTCCCAACCACAATGCCGCGCTTTCTCGAAAACCCAGAAGAAGATTATTGGAGAATAACAGTAGGAAAATTAATATTAAATGGCACAAATTGATTGCAATCGTATGCAGATCATCTCGGGTATCCGAAAGTAAAGCTTGTAGCTATTGAAAATTTGGGGTTATCTCATCATGGTAGATTAAAATACACGATCTTAAACACTGATACTAATATTGAGAAGTCGATCGTTGTTACACATTTTATTCGATCGAATTTACACAAAGATAAAATGTTGGTCCCGTGGTCAAATTCAAAAAATGGAAGCCAAAGTACATCGACTATTTCGGCTGGGGCAATGTACAAGGCATTTAAGTATCTCAGGAGTATTGGACTAAGGACACCGTTGATAGTATCAGTTGTTGATAAAGCCCTGTTGATAACTGAATAAATCAATGGGACTAATTTGAAAATCCTGACCGATGCGCTACTTGGAGGGAAAAATGAGAATTCATGCTGTTGGTAGAAGTCGCAGGAGAGAAAATCGCGAAGATTCATACCAATCATTCAATATTGAGAGGTCTTAGACCTGAAAATTTAATCATTTCAGACCATGGAATATTTTTTACTGGCCTGGATGGATCCAAATTTGTTTCTGATAACCCGATATCCTTGATTTCATAAACGTTATGATATCAGGTCTTATTGATTTATTTCTTGGAATCGTCGGCCCGCCTAAATTCGGTGAAACCGCACTTGCCACATGTATTCCTATTTTTATGTTCTGCCATAAATACACCCTTTCCACATCTTGGACATTCACGCCTACCTCTGATGACTTTATCATTCTCTATTTTATAGAATTTGTATATTGATACCTCGCCAGAAGCAGCCTTCTCCTTACTAGGCAACTATTTCTTCCCCTTTCCTGAACCTGACTTGCCCTTTGCTAAAGCTTGTTTGGCTTTAAGCCTTGCAGCCTTCTCTTCGTCGATTATTTTCTTTCTTTCATCTTTAGGTAACGTTCTCAAGATCCTATATCTAGGTAGCAAGGATTTGGCTTGTTCCGGATTACCATAAACGTAAAAAATGCCATGCAAATCGGTTTTACCTTTCTCACCCTTCATAGAAATGGGAATAACGTTCTTAGGATCAACATTGTGTTTATTGGCTATCAATTGAGCAGCTTCGTTTCTTTTAATCTTTCCAGCCCCATTACTAAAAACAACAGCAATTTCCCTTCTGCTCAACAGACTATTATCATGGTCGTTTAAGGTGACGACTTCAATTGACAAATCGAGTTATCAAGAATAGTCTTTTATATATAAAGTTGTGCATTTTTCGAATTTAGCCTTTGCTATGCTTGGTTTTATCTTTACAGTTCTATTGATGGAACTGCACATACTATTATATTTGGTTAAATGGATTCTGTGAAAATTCAACTTTTGGATTAAATAGAACGGGTCCGACGGGCTTCGATCCCGTGCAGGCTGGCTTCGGAGGCCAATGCAATCATTCAGCACCCTCTCCTGACTGGGTCACGGACCCTGAATATGATGATGTGGAACAATATTTAAGTAATACCTGAACATTCGAGATCATAACTTTTCACAAAACCACAGTAAAAGATGTAAATTAGATACAATTAATGTTCAAACCACTTACTATTATCACAGATATTGGTGTAATGGTTATATATTTATAATGACTGCTATTATATTATGTATGCTAGAATTGGAAGCCTGGAAATTCTTGATTCATATGCAAGTAATATAGAACTAGGGGACATAGTATCGGTCGAGGCAATCGTAAAAAACCCACTTGATTGGAATCATTTCTACGAAAATATTACTTCAATTAAACCTGGGATCGTCACACAATTCACAGTAGTAACTAGCAGTGGGGAACGTGTAGTGGGGGTTGGCAATATTGTAGAAATTGAAAAGTGGAGCAATAAGGGAAAGTTCGGTTTCAAGTTAAAATTGAGGACAAGTAGGCACAAGTCAGCAAATATCAAACGGGCCAAGATACATATTCCTGCCGAAACTAAGGTCGAAAGATTAGAACCCAGTATAAGAATTCCAGCAAGATAGGTACCTATTAGCTACAATATTAGGTTAAATTTGTTAAGTAGCTAGATCTTTTCAAAGTCTTGAGCCCAATTATGCGTGACTGTAAAGGATGATCTGATAGACGAGGACTCGTGTCTGACTCCTAAATATAGACTCGTGCTGAATATGTCTACTAATAATACTTATATCCCAAAAGACAAGTTTACGCATATTGCTTGGTATCGATCAAATATTTTGCAGTTGATATAGACGGCACATTAACAGAAAATGGTGGAGGCATCATCCACTTGCCCGCCCTTGCCACCTTGCGATACCTTGAAAATCTTGGCTATAAAATTATTTACGTCACAGGTAGATCCTCTGAGGAGGCCTATGTGATCGCAAGTTTTGGTGGAACGACAAAATTATCTGTTGGTGAAAACGGAGGAGCGGTGATGCTTGCACCTCGTCAACATATTTTATTAGCAAACAAAGGTATATGCGAAAGTGGATATGAACTATTGCGTCACAATCTTGAGGGCGTAGAAATCAAACCAGTATTTGAGAGACGCACCGAAGTTGTATTGTTAAGAACTTTTGATATAAAACAAGGGCAAGAGTTATTTGATAGGCATAATCTGAATTTGAAACTAGTTGATAGTTTGTATGCTTATCATATTAATGAAAAGGGTATAGATAAGGGAACTGGTCTAATGGAGGCGCTGCGAATCCTTGGAGGAAAACCTGAAGAAACAGTAGCAATAGGGGATAGCGAAACAGATGTTCCATTATTTGAAAAATGTGAAGTAAGTGTAGCTTTGGGTCAAGCGGCGGATAGTGTTAAAGCTGTTGCAAAATATGTTGTAAATGGTAAGCAAGGGAGAGGACTAATTGAAGCATTAAATCTGATTACCTACAAGTATCTGAGTCTGGGATTAAAAAAATGACGTTTAGAGCAGGGATTGAAGAAATACGCACATTAATTGCAAACTATCTCAGGACTTTAGGCATTGATGAAGTGAAGTACGATGTTATGCAAACTCCTAGAACAGAATTTGGAGATTTAACAACTAATGTATCTTTTCTAATTGCTAAAAAGACAGGTCTAAAGCCAAGTGATATCGCAAGAAAATTTGTTGAGAGCCAAATTAAATTACATATTGATGATTGCAAGTCAATAGGAAAGTCCTCATTAATTGAATCTGCGTATCCGCATCCAGCAGGCTATATTAACTTTAAATTAAATACAGCTAATATCGCATCTTCCACACTAACTGAGATATTGGGAAATCCTCATTACGCCGAACCCGATATAGGAAATGGAAAATCAGTGATAATAGAACATACTAGTGTAAATCCCAATAAGGCGTTGCACATCGGGCATGTTCGAAATCTTGTAATCGGAGATACATTGTATAGATTGTTACGAATTACCAATTACAATCCTATTGTGTTAAACTATGTTGATGATTCAGGTCTTCAGGTAGCTGATCTAGTGGTTGGATTCCTTTTCGCCGGCTTCCCTACAGAAGCTAACAACTCTCAGAAATTTGATATTTATTGTGGTGACGAGGTTTATGTCAAGGTTAATGAATTGTATACCAACGATCAGGATCTAGCAGAAAGAAGAAGATTTGTATTGAAAGAGATCGAATTGGGACAATCAGATGTTTCAAAATTCGCATCGGATATTAGCCGTAGAGTCTTGTCAGAGCAGCTTAAGACTTGTTGGCGATTAAAGGCTCGCTACGATCTACTAAGTTTCGAATCTCATATACTTGCATCAAACCAATGGAATAAGACTTTTGAAATGTTAAAGAATAAGGGAGTGCTTGTCTTAGAAACTGAGGGTAAGAACAGGAACTGTTGGATAATTAGAAGCAATGTGACCGATGATAAAATTGTGGTGAGGAGCGATGGAACAGCAACATATGTTGCGAAGGATATCCCTTATGCCCTATGGAAGCTGGGCTTAATCTCTGACTATTCAAATTATTTCAAATTCTCTGATCAATGGGATAATTCTACCCTTTGGGCGACTACACTAGAGACTAAATCTGATTCTGGAAATCATCCGAAATTTAACTCTGCCGAACTTGCGATTACTATAATTGACTCAAGACAATCAAAATTGCAAGATTTAGTCTCTTATGTAATCTACAAGTTAATGGGAACTAACGCAAAGGAGTATCGGCACTTAGGTTATGAACCTGTGACTCTTAGTTCTACCACTGCCAAAATGCTCGGTCTAGATATAGGGAAAAAAGATTTCGCGCATATGTCTGGCAGAAAAGGGGTAGTTGTATACGCAGATTATGTACTCGATATACTTCATAGAAAGGCATTGGAGGAGATAAAGAAGCGACGGGATCACTCTGAAGAGAGCTTGATGCAGGCAAGTGCTGAAGACATTGCAATATCTGCGCTGAGGTACAATCTCATTAAGCAAGACCTTGACAAGATGATTACCTTTGATATAACTGAGTCACTTAGTCTCGAAGGTGATACAGGACCGTATTTACAGTATGCATATGCTAGGTCCCAAAGGATCTTAGAAAAATCATGCGTGGAAATATCAAATATTAACTTTTCGCTATTATCAGAGGAATCAGAGACTTCGTTACTAATGGAGATGTCAAAACTTGACATAGTTATGGAGGATGCAGCTAAAAATTTAAACCCAAAAATATTAGCAAGATATGCATATAAACTAGCAGTAAAATTCAACCTTTTTTATGAAAAGTCCCCAGTTTTACGAGAGGCAAACCCAGAGAAAGTTGTTTTGAGACTTGCCTTGGTTAAGTCTTTCGAGATTGTAATGAAAAAAGTGTTTGAAATATTAGGAATGGCTGCAATGACAATGATGTAATGTCTTGCCTATAAATGTTCAGGTTTATAATTTCAATGGCTTACCATTTTATGAACCTTACTTTGACCAAATCGCAGGTGATCATAATCTCGTCTAGCAACGCTTATGCAGTGGAACCATGGCCATTATGAACTGCTGCAACTACAATTAGGATCTAATGTTAGATATGGTTACCATCACCGTAGAAAGAGATGAATAATTTAGTACTCTAGTTAGTATATTGCCCCACAAAATACCTATGGTGTAACTTGAAAAGAAGAAGACTTTGCTGATCTTTGGTATCCTTTATGGTAAGCTTCTGCAAATACTGTGGCTTTTCCTGAAGCAATATCACTAGCAATTTTCCAAGAGCTGGACAACATTCCAGAACTATTTGTCAAACCAGAAAAAAAATCCATTGAAATTCCTGACGAATCCGTTATCCATCCATCTATGCTTGCATTTTGCAAACCCCTTTTCGTCAATTTATCAGCCAATGTAATACTAATACTTTGATTGTTACCTTTTTGAATTGTATTCTTTGCAACATTGATAGTAATTGCAGAACCATTTAGCTGGGTTATCGTAGCATCAATAATCGCCTTGTCTGCTGCCACTGCAGCCAAAGCACCAATATTGATCCCTCGTACATCATAATAAGAATTACTAGCGATACTAGCTTCTGGTCTGGCATTTGTGCTATTTAGAATCGAACCATCAGTTCCCATTGCAGCCAATGCCCCGATATTTGGACCTACTTCAGAAAATTGTCCCCCGTAAGGCAATCTCTCGGACGGATTGGTATCAATATCTTGAAAGGTATATCCTTCAGAATTTTCATTGGCATTAGGATCGGGAACAACGCAGTGCAGATCTGTGGTTAGCATGTCTGGGCTATTTCTGGCTTTGGCTTGATAAAAATGGTATAGATATTGTAAAGGAAAATGGTTTGCTATTCTTATCTCTCCCTCTGTTCCATTTATAAAATAGGTGTCGTGAATTGAATATGGCATGACCACCTTATCTGATAAACTGTTCTCGCAAGCTACTTTGGAGGGGGTCACAATAGTTATTCTTGATATTAAATAATGTTGAAATTTTAATGGTGAAGCAGCCCTCGTTTCGTTCTTAGATATATTTTGTGTAACAATGGGGGGTTTTGCACCTATCAAACCATAATTAGCAGAAAAGATCGAGAGAATAAAGAAAAGTAATATTAATACAGAAAGGCTAGAAGGATTTTTCACTTATGTCTAGTCTTATACTTTATTATAAATATGTTCTCTAAGGATGTATAGTATAATACCAAAATTCTTGCCAATCAAATTGCGATAGATCACTTTAACATATCTGATGACATAATTTTCCTAAATTTGCCTATCAATATTTTCAATTTTGTAAATTCATCCTTGCTTTGATATTATAAATGAATCAAATATTTTTTTTGCAGTTGATATGTCAAATCGGCTCGAGGGA
>DATBGR010000451.1:0-6145 GCA_036557905.1 Nitrososphaeraceae archaeon
CATCAGCCTCTTCCTTAATGGAAATGAAGCCAATTCCAATCCATATACAAACTATACCAAAGGCTAATATTACTATGCCGGCTATTAAGAAAGGTTTAAACAGCATCGCAGAGTCATTGTTAGATTTAGTCATCGGTTCAACACTAATAATATGACTCGACTAATTAAATTATCTAGGTCTGACCCGTTCTATGGTTTGCAAAATGATTATGAACAACCACCAAAGTTTAGAACAACTTCGACAGCGGAGTGGTCTGGACTCGAAGCAGAACTAGTCAAAGTTGATGGAAATCAACCAGCTTCATAGTGGCGATACGTATCTATATATGATGCTAATATCATTTGGATTCTATTACAACTTACCATAATGGTCAAATAATACCCGCAATAGAGGTCTGTAATTTCGGTTTATTAAGATTATAAAAGAGGACAACTAGTGAAAAGTACTTGAAGTTATTTAATTCTGACAATTCAATAAGTTTATTTTTTTTCTATTTCAGAGTAATACTCCATAAAATCCTGAGAAATGATCGCCGTATCTGCAAGGCTAAGCTGGTCGTTTGTAAAATGTTCCTTGATCCAAATAATGTTTCCATCAAGGTCTATCTCTATTTGTTTCGAATTCTTCATGTATCTCAGAATTGAGTTAATCGTATCTAGTTTCAATTTTGGAGTTAGCAATTTTTGTAGATTTCTGATCTTCGGATAGCCAGATTCATTTTTCAAAGTTGTCAAAAAATAGTTCAATTGCTCATCTGTAAATACTTGTGGAGATGCAATTTTCCCTTTTTTTCTCTTATTTTTCAATTCGAATCACTTTCACCCAACAACGAATGAGAACAGAATAAAGCTGTTGTACCAAGTCTCTAATATTAACTATCCACAAATGTGAACAGGTATTTAGATCATTTATATGCGCTCGTTGCTCGTCCAGACTAATCTGATAGAACAAATTCGTTCTAACCTATACTCAAGAAATCATACTCCTAGTTTCAATACTCTCTGCTTCACCTGAGAATAGCTTACTGGAACTTTTAGTAAGTAACATAAGACACTACATAAAGGAATTGTTAAGCGTGTTCCTAATCTAAATAACATTCATCTATTTACCACAGTCAAAAAAATTACCCTAGAAATATTAATGTAATAAACCAACAATTATTAGATGAGTCGAATTGAAATACAAGTTCTAACATGACATATATTTTGCACTCAGAGATAAGCAATCATAGTGCGACGTGGAACTATTTAGATTGAGAAATGATGTCTCCGTCTATGGGCTCTACAAAGTATTTTGAGCCGTCTTTCTTATTTTCAACCTTCCAAGCAAAGTAATTGCCACCACTGGTTGTGGGAGTTGTAGTTCCTAAATATCGTCCTATTGAATTCGAGTTTTCATTCGATTCATAAAATTCACCATTTCCTTTAATGTAGACATAACCGACGGCGAAGTCCTTTGGACTAAAATGCATTGAACTCTTTTGTCCAATAACAATAGAAACTGCAGCCTCAGCTGGAATCGGCACTCGGTTGATAACGGGCCGATCAAGCGAACCTGTTAAGGCAAAATATACTAAGATCATCGCTCCGATTCCAATTCCGATAGATAGGATCACTTTTCTATCCAATCTTGAGTAATACTGTAAAATATTCAAATATAAATCTAAATTCATTCATCTTGGTACTTGATCCTATTGTGCGTCACTAACTACTAAGGGAATTAAATTATATAATAAGCGAGTGCTTGTCCAGGATATGCATGCAGTTCATAACTTACAGGTTGGTTTGAAAAATAATTTAGATTTTGTTTTGTGCTATTTGTTATTGTCTGTGAGTTGTCCATATAGATAAGAGAAGTTAATGCTAATCCTAAAATTTCAGAAGAACAGTTTAATAGTTGTAATGTGTCTAGTTCGAATTAGTAATTAATTATCAGTATCAGCTGTCCTACAAGTCCAAGTAAACCCATATAGAGGTACAATATTGCTATTCATGAAATATCAATTCCCGTATCTGGCTTCTCTAAAGGCGTATATCGAGCAGTTGAATTCGATCAATGGCTATATGTGAAAGATGTTGATTTTTTTGAATTACATTTTCAAAGGTCAAGACGAAACTGTTTCAATTCTTATGCTCCTTCTGAGACAAATATTAATAATTCCTTAGCACAAACATTGAAAATCGCATCAAAGAGAGATACTAGAATGGGTGCATAGCTGATGCTCACAAATACTAATAAGAATAACGGTCGTGGATTATCTAGCGTTTAATAGACTCCGATTTTGATCAGCACTTGGATCTAGAAGGATAAATATTATTGATTTATAATCCATTTATTTGAATGTGAACGATTATCTTTAGCACTACGGATTCATAGGACACTCCACTCCAGATTGAATAGCCATGACGCTTGTCATGTTAACGTAAGATTAGATGGTACGAAGAGGAAAAACTAGCAACCAGAATTAGGCCAAAGTTCTACTACCACTTGAATCAAATTGGAACTAAGACAGAAATTAATAAAATTGGACAAATAATCAATTCGTCGAACACTAGTCCTCCCAATGTCACATGACCTAATTTTGCTCAAACGAATTGACTTGTCTCATTCAAGATCAAGCGTTAAATTGATAGTACATAGGCTTTGATTTTATAATTATTAGATTTGCTTCGATGGTTCATCGTTTGTGAAAATAATACTATGAGACGATAGGTAAAATAATCACATAGTCAAATACCCCGATATGCCATTAAAGATATTGGGAGTCAGTGGCAGCATGCGAGAAACCTCACGCAGCACTCTGGCACTAAAAATTATCTTAGAAGGGTCAAAATCATTTGGCGCGGAGACTAGACTACTTGATCTACGTAAGTACCCTCTGCCGTTTTATGACCCCAGTAGACGTGATGATACGGATGAACACAATATTCGAAGAATAGACCAAGATGTGAACTGGGCTGATGCTCTCATACTTGCATCTCCTGACTATCATGGCTCTATGTCAGGCACTATAAAGAATTTTCTTGATCATTATTGGAGTGAATTTGCGGGTAAAACCTTTGCTTATGTTTGTACATCACATGAAAGGGGATTGACAGTTATGGATCAGATGCGGACAGCTGTGCGACAATGTTACGGATGGAGCATGCCATATGGAGCATCATTTAATGGCGATCAAGATTTTGATGAAAATGGACTTATAGTGAACCTTGCTTTGGAGAGGCGCTTGAAAATGCTTGCTAGAGACTTGGTTATCTACGGTAAAATAATAAGAGATCAATTTCTAAGCGATATTGCTAGCGACGAAGTTGCGACATTTGCTGCCAGGTATAGAGGGTAACTATGTTTGAAATCAATTCAGTAAGGTCATATAGCTCATTAATTTTCCTATGAGCACAGTCAGAGTATTCTTTTGATTCCATGAGTCCATCTAATTCTGAATCTATTCAGTAAGGTTAGGGACTAGGCGACTAATTTAAAATTGAGAATAACACTCTCAAATCGTTATATCCAGTAAACTGTGATTCTAGTTCCACAATCCTATTCAAGATAAACGATTAGTTAAACAATTGTGTAATTCTTCTTAATATTTTTAACTTAAATTATATGCCCATTGAAATCTATCCTTTGACATACCATGTGTATTATAAGCATTAATCCATCTAGGGATTTCTAATGCCTGACGATGGTGTGACATGAGATAGTTATATAAGTTCACAAAATGATGTGGCAGAACACATCGCTAGCGACTAGAATATCATTTGATTCGGTCAATGTTATGAACTGGCCCCGGTTAAAAGAGTGACTCTGAGTCACTCTTTTAACCGGCATGCTTTTAAGGCAAAGACACGTTATAATAAATAAAATGGGTAGACCACGATACATGTGCAATGCATGTAGAAAGGATTTTACAAGAAAGTGGAATGCAACTCGTCATAGAACTCTGCAACATCAAGGCCTAGCAGAAATAATCCCGCTGGGCGAATTCTTGCTAAGACAAAGTAATCATCTGAATTTTCTACCTAAAGGACTTGATCAGCAACGTCTGATGCATGATGATCACGAGGAAATCATGCTGGATGATACGATATCAAAGTTGGCAGCTAAGGTTGAGGAATTAGAACAGCTAGTATCATACGAGCCTAATCCGAGAACAAGAGAGAATTTTATGGGACCTGTTATTATGCGTGCTTTATCTTCGTCAGACCCCATCAAAAAATTTGATAATGAATTAAGCAGCATTCGAAGAGGCGTCAAATGTGCAATGGTAACAAACAAGGTAGCTTCATGTCTGGGCATTCAAGTTATTCATGCTGATGCAATGATCAAACATCTCTTGTCCAACTCGCACAGATCGAGGATTAACCGGGTCATGAACCCCTGATATATTTTACCAGAGAGGATTAAGTTATGATGCGTATGCATACGAATCTGCGTCATATTATTTTTCTGATCATGGAGTCTATGCAAGTGAAATGAGTACACAAGGATGTATTCGACGATTTTATTATGACATATTGTTGGCTTAGCCTAATGATTGTACAATATAATAGATTGTAAAGATTCTGAAAGGAATCATATAGTAAGGACAGTAAGGACATCTTCTTCTGATATCAAACTGTATACCATGATAATAGAGGAAAGACATGATGTCTCCAACAAAGCTGTGCAATGTCTAGATTTACGAAATTTGCAGCATGACATAGATTGATTGAATCTACATACTACTACTTCTAGGGCATTCAATATAATGAATTGCTACATTGCATAGTAATTTCTGATAGTGACAGAGCTGAATTGGTTGATGATCTCAAACCCTCTTCAAAAATAAGATTCGATTGGAGCCTAATCTTCTGCTGTCTCGTAAATTCAGCTATTTGGATCTAGAGAGTGGATAATGTACAAGCCTAGATGGGGATGACCTTTCTATAATACTTCTTTAAAAGTATTTCTACATAGTCTAAAAGTCAATACTATCATCGTTTGTGGCTGCAATTTTCCAATTTGCACGGGATGACTATCTATGAAGATAGTGAAGAGGTTTCCGGATAGTTTTGATTAAGGACACCACTTTAACCATACAAATTGGGACTAGGAGGGCTGAACAGCATAAGCATATCGTCGGAAAAGATACCCTTATTACAATTCACTAGTTTGAATCCGCAACCCAGCTAACGGGTGAGTTTGATGCCTTTTATACACAGAAGCCATAAGAAGAAATAGCAATGGAGATAAATTTACATAGTAAGGTATCTTCACTTCTAATCTCCTTAGGTTATCATACGTTATATCCGCCACAAGAGCAAGCTATATCCAAAGGTGTATTGGAAGGTAAAAGCCTGCTCATTACAACCCCAACCGCAAGCGGAAAAACTTTGATAGCAATAATGGCCGCCATCCGAGCAATCGAGAAGGGCTCTAAAGTGGCATACCTAACTCCTTTACGAGCATTAGCGGCAGAAAAATTCGAAGACTTTCATGTCCTCAAAAATCCGAATATATTCGATCATGACATTAGGATTAACTTAGCAAATAGTGACTATGATTCTCAAGATAAAGAGCTCGCTAGTGCTGACGTTATAATATTGACCAACGAGAAAATGGATTCGTTGATGAGACATAGATTAGATTGGATATCAGAAATAGGTCTATTCGTAGTCGACGAAGTGCATTTGTTAGCTGATCCTGAGAGGGGCCCCGTATTAGAAATGATGCTAACAAAATTACGAAAAATTTATCCTCAGGCTCAGATCCTCGTACTTAGCGCTACTATCAGTAATTCAGAGTACATCTCTTCTTGGCTAGGATGCGATTTGGTAGATAGTGCTTGGAGGCCCACTAAATTAGTGGAAGGCGTATATCAGGATGGCACTATTAAAACGAGTGATGGTAAGTACATCGAGATTAAATCGAATTACGGTTCTGCAGTAGTCGATCTTATCCAAAATTCTATGATAAACAGCTATCAAACTTTAGTATTTGCCGAAACTCGCAAAAGCACTTCCTATCTTGCAAAAAAAGTACAGGGAGTCGTATTCAAAAACCTAGATGATAATATCAGGAAAATGGCATCGGAGGAAGCATCCAGAATTCGTTCCCACGGTGAAGATACAGAAATTACATCGACCCTTGCTCAACTAGTAT
>DATBGR010000452.1:0-9776 GCA_036557905.1 Nitrososphaeraceae archaeon
ATTGGATTTACTGCAAGGAACTCCATTGTAATTGAAAGCTTCAATATTAACGCGACGTCAAATTGGATCGATACTGCAATCGCCTCGGGAGCTAATAATATTAATAGTATAGATTTCACGATCTCTAATGGTAAGCTAGAACAAGTTAAAAATTCGTTAATAAAGCCGGCGATTGATAATGCCAAAGAGAAAGCTAACATTGCAGCTTCTTCATTAGGATTAAAAATAATTGGAATAAAATCTATAAAGGTATTAGAATCTGCAACATCATTTCCATTTCCGCGGCAAGAATTTGCTGCGAAAACGTTAACCTCAACGCCATCTACACCAATCATTCCAGGTGAACAGACGATATCACAAGGTGTTGATATTATTTTTCTTGTTGGTAAATAAATAAATACTTTATTTTACTCAATATCAATATTCAAGTCAGGTTTTACTTGAGCTGTTCTATATTCGAGAACATGACTTATTATGCAATAAGCTGGCCATGAATATTCACTTATCTGATTAGGTGTTTTCGATTTGTATGCAGGTAAAATAATTTTACTACCACTAATTTTATCATATAGTTTAAGCAGTAGGTTCTTTCAGACCAGATTAAGCTAAAACGTGCATGATAGTAAACCATGAGTTAGGTAGACTTCCATCATGCATACACAAACATAGAACTTCATCAGAAACTGCAATAATATAATTGCACTGTACCCTCCGAGCACATTTTCAAACCTAGTTTTTTTATACATGAAACATCATTGATAAAGATTACTTATTCACGTTGGAAACAGATTCAACTATAAATAAAATAAAGAAAATCTTGGTTGTGGATGATGAACCTGATATCTGTTTAACATTAGCAAATGTTTTGGAAGGCGACGGATTTGTAGTTGACACGTTTGATGATCCTCTTTTGGCATTACAAGATTTTAGAAAGGATTTCTATGATCTTTTAATTATAGATATCAAAATGAAAAAGATGAATGGCTTTGAATTATATGACGAAATCAGAATTATAGATGGTAAAGTTAAGGTATGTTTTCTAACAGCCAGTAAATCTATCTATGTAGATTTTATATGTTTATTAGGTGAACTAAAGGAAAAAAGTGAACTACAGGTAAATCAATTTATTCAAAAACCAATTGAAAACGAAGATCTGATCAAAATAATAAATGAAATAATAAGTTGAAGAAACTAATTAATAGTCAAAAAATTGGATAATAAAGTGACTCTTCGTGTAGCCTATGATGTAGGTAAACAAACGACAGTTACTGGTGGACCAAGCTTAGATCCAAAGCCGAAAAGAATCGCGGTTGTAATTTGACATTAGTGTCGCTATTAGAATCTTCTAACTCATATCCTCAGTTACCGATTCATTGCTATTGGTCCAATATGATTTTGGATCTGCTGGTGGCGTACCAAGAAATGTTAATCCATCATATGACGATTCAGGACGATATTGTACTGAAGGTCAAACTGGACCTGTTTGGTTTCTAACAAGTAGTTACAAGCACGTGGTAGACCGACATTGTAACATACCTGCGGGTAAATCTATTCTGCTTGCTATCTTAAATTCCGAATGTTCATTTGCTGAATTCCCAAGTCTCAAGACTGAACAAGATCTTCGGAACTGCGCTAAACAAATGCAATTCCCTGGCGTAATTATCTTTCCTGGCGCTGGTGCTGGATCAGTACTTCCACCTACATCCTCAGTTTCTAAGTTTTATCTCTGAGTTCTGAATTCGTTCTGCAATATCTGAATTTTGATCAGTTAAAGGACAGATAATTTTCACGGCGACTCCTCTCTTGTCTGAAGCTTCCAATAGCGGATCTAGCAAACCCAGTCTTTTGAAATCGTATTAGGCAGTAATCATTTTATTTAAGTATGAAGTTAATAATAATGAAATGTCATCATGGAGAATTTTAGCTCCTCATGATGGATCTAAGCAGGCCAAAAAAGCTCTGAAAAAAGCAATAGAACTATCAAACCTTGTCAAAGCTGGATTGAATAATGTCGAAATCAATATGCTGTACGTAGTTCCTGAGATTTATGTACCATTTAGACTCTTTGATCGAGATATCAATATCAAATCCATTGTTACTGGAGATAGACTTACTACACAACAGTATCTTAAGGAGTTCTACCATGAGATGAAATCAAAAACAAAGACAATGTTAGAGACACAAAAAAAGGAACAAAATGGAACATCTGACATTGATGTAAAGACTTATGTGATCTATGGTCATCCATCTGATAAGATACTGGAATTTGCAGAGAAACATCATATAGATTTAATAGTAATGGGCAGCACTGGCCTGAGTGGTTTTTCAAAGCTCAAAGCCCTAGGTAGTGTAGCAAGAAATGTCTCAGAGAGGGCAAAATGCCCTGTAATGATAATGCACTAATAAACTAGTTGATCGATTCAACAGAATTTTGGTTACAATAACAGTAGCTGAAATATCGAAAACATTCTGAAACTTGAATACTGTATTGTATTATAATCCACCTTCCAAGACAATGTAGAATAAAGAAACTAATTATTGAAGTTATCATGAGTAATGCTATAAGATCTACTGTTTTAGTTATTTCACTAGAAATAACACAACCAGTTGATAAGGCAATGTATTATGGAGGTGTAACAAGTTTAAATAAAATTCAGTATAGATGCCCCTGATAGTCATGTCTTGATCGTGTAACTGAACTTTTCTGTAGGTTTTCCTTAGTTTTATCATTTAGTTCTATGTATCGTAACAATCGCCCGCTCCTCTACACGCGTTAATGCGTTAGAAAAACGAACAAGTCCTTTAATGTCAGCAGCAACTGCATTTATAGAACATGCAACAATGACACTAACTGTATCTGTGTGGTGTATAGCTGTCAACTTTGTCATTTATCGACCGTCTACCAGAGGATAAATACGCCTTACATGATATACGATTTAGATTCAAAGTTGATAACACCTCGACTGTCATCTCAACTAACCATCCAGAATTAACACCGAATGAGATTAGTAAGGATATTTCTTTTGAACCAATTATAACACATGACCTTACCATTAAGACAACTGTCCATGTATCAAAGTACAGGTCTATACATTTGATCTCCCAATCAAGAAAAGGTATTTAATGTGACATGTTCACACCATTAATAAAGTACGCTTTTTCCGATATAGTTATAACGAATTGCTGGAGAATCGGAAGTAGTCTGATCCTATTAATAAAAAATTTGTAGTTGATCTTTATGTATAGCTGAGAAGGACTACTGAATATATTTGCGCATCCACTCAGACCAGACTTGTACTGAACCTTTTCGACGATGAGTCTAAAAAGTGATGACTTGAGATAAGAATGACTAGTAAAGGTCGACACGGCTACAGGTTTGCAGTAAGAAGATCATTATAATTTACTGCCTTTTCGAATTCGTTACAGGTGCAATAGTCTGGATTCATAATAAGACATTATGCTGTTCTTGAAAAAATAAGACTGTTCGCCAAACTAGTTATGGTTGAATGAACCCGTTCAGCAAAACAACCTCAGTGTTTTCTATTGAATCTTTGTGTGATTGTCTCAATGATAGATCTGCAATATACTGCAGATATAAAATATTTTAATATTGGACACTAGAAATTCAAAGTGATGATGTTGTCAAAGATTCTCGTAGCTGTTGATGGATCAGAGACATCAAAAAGGGCCTTTGAGTATGCATCATTTTTAGCTGAAAAATGTAATACATCTTTGCTTATTGTAAATATACCAGATATATTTGAAAGAGTTGGAAGCAGCAGTAAAAAGCTCGAAGAAATTGCCAAAAAGATTGAGAAAGGAGAAATTGGTAATAAAGCAATGCTTAAGAAATTCGAATCGCAAGCTAAAGAGTATGGAATAAAAGATGTATACACAATAAAACAAAGGGGCAATGTTGCTGAAGAAATATTGAAGATAGCAGATAAAGAGAAGGTAGATATGATAGTACTTGGTAGCAGAGGACTTAGTACCGCTAAAGTATTTCTTCTAGGTAGTGTCTCTCACAAAGTTGTACAGCATGCCAAGTGTCCAGTAACTGTTGTACGATAGATATTGAGATAACAAATGGAAAGGTTGAAGAGAAGATTAGCCTCTCAGAATTTGTAACCATACTCTCGTCTGCAATAAATGGATTAAAAAATCCAGGTACTAGGAATGAAGAAGAAAATGACTTCGAATTATAGGAACCAAGTGGACATTCCAATTCCATTGATTTGTATCTACACTAATCAAAATAGAAATGGATTTGCTATTGGGCTTAGAAAAAGATGAAAATTTTAGGGCAAATACAAAAATTGGTGAATCTTATACAAGGTTTGTAGCGGCTTATGATCAGATAATAAATAATGAAAACGAGGTTGATTGGAAAGTAGAATTAAAAAGATGGATAGTTTCAGTCAGGAAAAATGAATCAATATCTGTTGAGGGTGACCTTAGTGGTTGGAATGAAGAAGAACAACGAATTAACTATCTATATACTTTCAAAAATATGTCTGGCAATTTTCGTCTTAGATACGGCTACATTCTAATGTAAGTAGAGATCTACAATATATCAAACATGAAGCAAAAATCAAAATAGAAAAGTATGAGAGATGATATCTTGTTTGAGTATGTAAGATATATGGCAGGTTCTAATGAAATAACAAGACATTTGTGGGAGATTGTTCAGATTAGTGATACCACTACTAGAGAGAAAACAAATGCTTTATCGTGCTTGATGCAATCATACACTAGCCGTTTTCAAACACTTACTTCAGATCCAGAATCATACGTGAATATCAAGAAAAGTCCTATCAGAATTTTTCTTTCAACAATGGTGTCCCTAGAATCTGGTATGAAAAGAGATTTACCCTCGTAGTCAAAATTTTTAGTTCAGATACAGAATGGAAGAATAAGACGAAAATTAATCAAATTAATATTGGTCATATGATTGTGTTAAACACTGGTTCATCATAGTGCTATAAAAAATAATGAGATACAAAGGGGTTATTTTTCTTTCATCCCATCGCAGAAAGAAATCTATCCCCTCAGTAATCAGAAATTTAACGAGGTAGAATACTCTCATGAGTAGTTTCAAGTTTCAGATAATAAATTGTCTCCCTTAGTCTAGCGTAGTCTTGTAGAAGTTCATTCAGGTTACCATTCATCCTTGTATCTTGGCTGTTTTTGTACTATTAGTAGTGGTACCTTGCATCTCGCTGCGACTTTTCTAGCAGTACTTCCCAAGCCTTCTATTCTTGAAGCTATCCGGCGACTTCCCATGATTATCAAACCGAATTGCATGAGATTAGTTAATTTGATAATTTCATCTGCAGGATTTCCTCTATGTATTTTAAATATAATTTTGTTACCTATGCCAGCAGCTTTACTTGCTGTTGTCATTTCTTGGATTACTTCTTGTAAAAGCCCATCGAGTATAACCCCCTCTCGGTGACTTCTTGCAATATCCATTTGTTCTTCATGTAAATTCGCTTCTACGGTAATTGGTATTACATTATTTAAATTTCTACTAACCCTGATGATATTAATAAGAACGATCTCCGGAACGATCTCCGAATCAGAAATCTTTGAAATATATGCTGCGTATCTTAAAGCTATTTTAGATATTTGCATTCCATCATATGCAACTAGTATTCTCTGAAAATTCGGAAAATCAATAGGCATATGATGATTCGTAGGAGATTCGACATTCGAGTCAAACTCTTGTTTTATCACACTGACATGCTCTCCACTGTCTTCCAAGCTGATTCTATGCAATTCAGAGAACTATTATACTTTCTTGAACTTTAAGGTACAATTTGAGACGCCATGGCAATTTAAGATGGTCAATCATTATTTTCACTGTCATTGTTATAGAGTTGATTCCCCCGAGACTGGAGCAGGTTTAAAGCTAGTATACGAAGGACCGTACACTATCCCGAGCGGTTACAGCGGTCACATCTGCGGAAACCTGGGATAATGCTATCTATACGCAGCTTCTCTTTCTCCTTTGAATGCTCTTCAACAAACTACCTCAGAAAAAATTCAAAATGCAGGAGATCTTATTATATCATGCCTAGTGCCGCCTTACTCTGGTCATTTCATTACTCGTGAGATTCGTAAGGGCGTGGATACACTGTGCCCGCTCTATAGTACCAGCTTCGAATGCCTTCTGGCATAGTCCTAATCCTGGGATAGTATCATGTGCCTGCAGCATAACTTGGTTTGCTACTGCCGCGTATACGATCATAGTTATCGAGGCCGAAGCAGATGCTACTATCAGTACGCCGACTACAACTAGGCCTAAACTAATCATGACGCCTTTACCGACCATTTGATTGGAGTTTTGGCTGATTCTAAACCTGGGGTTAAGGTCGAATTAGTTTTAACTTGCGTCCCCAATCCCGTAATCTTCACTAGTATCTTCATCTGATTTCATGATTGTTTTCTTTTTGGTATCTTCTTGTTCCTGCCCGTCAACTGGTTCATCCTGATTGGACATGGTAAACCAATAGATGACGAAGTAGAATAAGAGACTTGTGGTGTTTTTGCGTCGTACGCCGAAACAGTCCATAGAGTATCTTAATCTCTACTACTTCTAAATAGAATGTTGACCCATCTAAAGTGAAAAGTTAGCCTTCACAAATATCTTGACATTTCGGTTGTTTGCTGGACTAGACTGTGAATCAACCACAATCTGTTAGTTTGGCAAACAGCCTATCTCTTAAGAGCAACATAATGTTATATTGTGACCACTTTTTAGCCTATGAAGAAGTATTATCTAACCAACAAATTCTTTATTCCGTAGTCTAACTTATGGTATCTTATGTCGTTTGTTAGCCGAGGACAGACTATAAAAAACATAATCCTGATAGTTGGTATTTCCGTAGTATTCATAATAGCAATGTTGATGGTACCATTTTTACTCCCGACTAGCCACAAATAGAAAACTAGAGGTAAACATCAGCATTGTTCTTTGTTCGTCAACCAATACACCCTCGCATCAACTGCCAGACTGTATTTTCAGCTATTTTTAAATCATAAGAGTCAGAACAGTATCTGTTTCAGATAGCAAATATAACATCCTGTTCTTATATCGGGGTTCGCCAGGTTTACTTTTCGCCGTCCAACTTGATCCCGACCTAATGACGGTTAACACAAAGTCGCTGGACACTGCAACCAGCACGTGAACCATATCCTGAAAGCCAATTACAGTGGACACATAACCAGCGACCTTGTAATTACATTTTGCAAAAGTATATTGTTAACAATGTTGTCTAAGGTATATATTGTGAATAAGTTAGGTACTCGGTTTATCCAACCAAAATTATCACGCGGCCATGTAGAGTTCAGTAATATCCAGTTCATTCTGGATTTTACATGGTCGTCGTGTTGTATTATGATGATTTGTTTCGAATCATGGCTGACTTATACACATTATCAATGGATGCGGAACAAACCAACTGATATCTCGTTCTTTCTTATATAGAACCTTGTTCTATACGATTCTATTATGAGTTGGACAAACACAGTGATATCTACAACCTTTCTGACCTTAGGAGTTATTTTAGTTGCAGGAGGATTAGTAGCAGTAGTAATACCACAACAAATACAGCCACAACAACTATTAGCACTGGCAAATAATGGAGACATACCCAATATTCATGCTTCAGATCAAGCACGTGGACATTGCGTAGGTATCTGTAATGAACAACTATCATCTTTGCGAGTTCAATTACAATGTCGTATTAGAGGATCTCCGTCTTGTCCAAATCTACCTTTTCAAATAACGGTAACAGGCAATGACCCTAGCCCATCTTCATTCATTCTTACACCTTACTTCCCATCTTCATTCATTCTTACACCTTACTTGGGTGGAGGCAGTCCTGGTGATATTCAACAAGTTAGATTGGGTGCAGGAAATTACACGATAACCCAACAACCGCCGTCTAATCCGGATCTCCCGCCACGTTCAATTGGAGACCTCCGTGTTATTTTCGGTGGCGAGTGTAAGCAATCTGGCACATTTACTGCTACTGGCACCATAGCCGCAGGAAGTAGTCAGGTTTGCATCATTCGAAATCAATATTCTTAGGATGCCTTGAATTTATCCTCTTTCTTTCTTCCTTCGCTCCCGGGACCGCTGCTTTTCCAGTCTTTCAACCTCTTCTAAGGAGAGAAATACAAAGGGCTCACGCTGGGTCATTATGTCGTCTTCCTCATCATATCATTCCGCTTCTTGGTAATTACAAGTATTTGTAATTTCCACCATCTAGTAACGCCCATATATTATCCCATACATTCAAGAGATAAAGAGCGAGAGATCTACCAACTATAGACCAATTACGTAGATAATTGATCTGAAGACGAGGGCTCAATGTCCAGATTTGTGGTATGGCGTATTCTTACACCTTACCTTATTGACATAAGAAAATACTCTGAAGATGAGGCTTACGGCGCAATAAGAAATTGGTTAGATGAGTGCAGCTAGTTAAGGAGATTAGACTTTTCTAACTACATAATCAAATATACTATTAATTCTGCTAAGAGAGGTGGACATACTTGTACAATGTGTTGATCAAATCATAGTTTAACTCTCGTAGTCTAATTCAATCAGGTTGTTTCGGACGTTAGATTGGAGCAGTAATAATTTTTTGAAGACAGTGTCTTTTATAATAGGTGTGGGGACACCGGGGATATAAACACTCTCTAAAAAGGGATACTTAATGTATAGAGTAACGCCTTGGTACTCGCATAAAAATTAGGTGCGAGTCAATCATGAGGCGCGCCAAATTTATATTCTATAAACTTACCTTTACTCAGTCGTATGTATCCATTCTAAAAAGGGGTTTAACGATTGTTCAAAAGTCAATACACCAAGGCAGTTACAAATACTATCGATATGCAAAGATCAAATTGTTCCAGGAATAGGAGAAATTAATACATCACCTAGATGACACGGCCTAAGAATTAATGTTGATATAACAGGAACCACTGATGGCTCATATCCTGCTCGAAAAAATGTGACCGGGTCATCTGGTGAGACCATTTGTAAGGATGTAGAATTAACGGAATCTTTGCTATTCTATTTTTATCCAGGAGTGATACCTAATGGACAACACATTGAGGCTTGCATTACACTTCTAGATATCAATGAAAAAAATTGTGTTGATGGATTGAATCATAAAGGTAGGCAGCATGAAATAGTGCAATTGCATCCGCCGATTTGAGATTGTGTCTATATCTCTCGATCTCCCGTAACCTAGATGATAAGTACACAAGTTGATCTGATAGTTGAGCTATGGCATCGTCCTTTACTTTGTCACGCTGTATCTGTGACTGGTTCAATTCCTCCAATTCTTCCACCTTGGTTTGTATATCTGCACCTTGTCTTTCTAGTTGATGAACATTTAGAAATGTCAGATAAGATTCTATCTTACGAAATAGCTCTGCTTTTTCTGAATCCTTTTTGCGCCAGAATTTTTGCAGTAAATTTATGCTGCAGGAGTCTTTACATATAAGTCTCAACGATGTGAACTCCTTTTTCAAAAGTAAGCCCAAATCTAGCACTTATTTTTTTGCATACCAAATCCAAATAGACTTAACTAAACTCATCAAGAAAATTTATACTGACTGTTTAGAATCTGGAACTATAATTATATAGATTATGTTATTATATGAATGATCCTTGAAAACTTCTATTACTAATCTGCCTTTGCATGGAGGACGTGCTCCACAGTACTTAATTAGACGAATGATCAAGCTTTCTTATTCCA
>DATBGR010000453.1:0-7599 GCA_036557905.1 Nitrososphaeraceae archaeon
AAAGGATATTGCTAAACCAATACCCATGTATATGCCCAACCATTTGAACATATTTCCGATATGGGACCTGTTATTTCCGTAGAGATTAGACATTTCTTCTTCAATATATATTTGTCAAAGCTTCTCTAAAGAAAATAGTACACAATTTAGTCTAGATTCATACAAGTTTTCACACAAAATAAGTTCACCCTGAGTAGAATTTTTATCTTCGTTACTTCGTCGGTTTACACTTGGGTGCAACATAACATTAATTGGTAAATTGTTATTACAGATGGCATGATCGCCACGCAAAGTTTTTTGAATATACATCATATCACTTAACTTATTCTAGATTATTAAGGATCGATTAACATAGTTAGTTTAATTTTTATTTTGAAGCCTCAGGAAAGCGAGCGCACAAAAAAGCAAAAAATTGTAACATTAAATTTAATAGTTTATTAATCATGTTTAGATTTAGTAGTTTGGAATTTGGATCGAATTGTTAACAATGCGCATCCCGACGGCTTCAGACCTCTCAATTGATTATCTTAACAGGGTGGGATTCTATGGTCACAGGGAACGAAAACACTATCAAACTAATATATGCGACACAAGATATTACTTTAATGGTAATATCAAACATATCTGGAACAGGGAGTAATGGTCATATCAGAACTTTCAGAGGATCTCATCCTGATGATGATTATGGTGAAGTACGTGTCAATGGTAACGCTCCATGTGTGATAGAAGGTGACGGTAACTATATGATTATTGGAGATACAGATGCACTTGGATGTTGCAAAACTTTTGGAGATTGGCCTTGATGAAGCACAAAACAGGTACACGTAAACAGTGGCTCGCAGCACGGCTCAAGCTGCTAGAGGCAGAGAAGGAGCTCACGCGACGGAGCGACGACATTGCCCGGCGGCGGCAGAAGCTGCCGTGGGTTCGCATCGACAAGGAGTATCGATTCGAGACCGACGAGGGCAGAGCTTTGCTGGTAGACCTCTTCCAAGGACGCTCACAGCTCCTCGTGTATCACTTCATGTTCGGGCCCGATTACACGGCGGGGTGTCCGGCCTGCTCGGCGATCGCTGATGGCTTCGACGGCTTGGTTGTTCACTTGGCCAACCACGACGTCACACTTTCAGCGGTGTCGAGGGCGCCTATCGCAAAACTGCAGGCGTACAAGCGGCGGTTGGGTTGGACGTTCCCTTGGGCATCCTCGCTCGGCAGCGACTTTAACTCCGACTTCAACGTCTGGTTCACAGAGGAGCAACAGCGAGAGGGAGGCATTGAATACAACTACCGACGTGAGGCAGCGACGCGTGAGCCGCTGGCAGGGAAGACCGTTCGAAAGTGGCAGTCGCGCGACGACCAAGGGCCAGTAGCGGACATCGCAGCCATGA
The DNA here is from genome assembly GCA_036557905.1 of Nitrososphaeraceae archaeon. Classification (GTDB taxonomy): domain Archaea; phylum Thermoproteota; class Nitrososphaeria; order Nitrososphaerales; family Nitrososphaeraceae; genus JARBAU01. Next base: position 1,389 of record DATBGR010000453.1, read on the forward strand.
CCGGAACCGATGTGGACACGTACACGCGCGAGAGACCGGGTATGAGTGCGTTCGTGCTCGAGGACGGTGTTGTGTATCACACCTATTCCACCTATGCACGCGGACTCGACGGGCTGTGGGGAATGTACCAGTGGCTCGACCGCGCTCCCAAGGGACGCAACGAGACGGGTTTCTGGTTTCGCCGCCACGACGAGTACGATAAGCACTAAGCGAAGTCGTGGGCATTAGGGCACCTATCCTAACTTCGGATACCAAAAGATAGAACACCAAACTAATATTATAGCTATTCAACTTTACCCATCAGTATCATATTCCTTATCTACTACCTATCGATGGCGTAGCACATTATTATGGTAAGATCTTGACAATTGATCAGGCGAATAGATACTTTCATTCATTCATTACTACAAAACATTCATTACTACAAAACATTGGATGTAAGAATGATGTAGTAGTATTCGGAAAACATATAGTTACCAAGAGAAAAACTTCTTGGTACGGCGATTCTAACTATCGGTATATTTATTCAAATATAACAAAGCAAGCATTATCATGGACTAGAAAACTTGTAAACCTTAAATAAATTGTAGAGAATCCTTCGAATACAAAATTTATTCCTGATGATTAAATTTGTACCATGATCGCAATGAAGGTATGACATTGCATAGCGATGATCAGAAATCAATTGAAGATAATAGCTCGATAGCTTCAGTAAGTTTTGGACCGCGTAAATTCTCGTTCAACTATATACAGAGTAAAAAATCTAAACAGTCTAAGAAGGCAAAGTACGACTAGATGCTTCTGCTAACCAATTCCAAAACCACAAACAAAAAGATATGTGACTGAAAGACCCTACTGACTAAATACCCGTAGGCAATTCTTACCTTGTAAATCTCTCTCCTTGAAGAGCAGCCGCTGATTTTGTGTATATTTTAGGAATGTTTGATGTATTGTTTATAATAGTTTTTAAACTGCGGAGTAATATCCTCAATTTTCATACCATGTACCTTTACTATATGCTCTGTACCATCTTTCCAAAGTTCCTCTTCTGTCATTCCTCTAGCAACATAATCGCATTCAATCACTTTTGCTCCTGTGTCACGACACGATAATGACAACATACTTTAATTGTTAGTGGAGTTGTGTATATATTTATTCTTAGAACCTTGCGATTTCTCAGATCAACACTTCAACTGCTACATCAAATTTTGTATAATACTTTTTGACGTCCCCTTGTCCATATTTAGATTTGAATTTCGCCACAATATCGTCAACCCTATTACTATCTGTTATTACTTTACCTTCTGCAGGTCTTACTACACTGTTTACAGAAATCTTTAAGGCTGGATCAACTAGTAGGTTCTTGTACCAGTTGGTATCGGAGCCCTGAACTGGAAGTAGATATACAATGTCGCCTTCATGCACAAACCAGACTGGCCGAGGGATATCTCTGCCTGAATTTCTACCTTTTACGGAGAGTGTTATCTCATGTGCTCTATTCAGTCTCTGGTGAAGATCAGATTTGGACATGCTATTCTATACTGAATATGTCAAAATAAGGATTTGTTTTATTGGTTATTTAATTTGCAATAATGGCCTGATGAAATTGAAGATTTTAGATTTTCTCACCTTTTATTTTTTCAATTTGTTATTCATTATTTTTAAATTATTAAAAGTACAACATAATTTCTAATGGATGAAGAAAAAGGTGTAGAACAACAGATAGAGGATAGTAACGCGAGATTCTATAAAGCATTTGAAAGTTTATCAATTGAAAAAATGGGAGAGGTCTGGAAACATAGCGATGATGTTATCTGCATACATCCTGGTTGGGAGATGTTTACAAGTTGGACAGCAATAAGAGAAAGTTGGGTAAGGATATTTGAAAATACTAAGAAAATTGAATTTTTTATCACAAATGTAAAGGTAAAAGCATTTGAAAAGATAGCAATTGTTGTTTGTTTAGAAAATATTCATTCCGATATGGAGAACAAAAATATTGTTAGAACGGGTGTAATAGCTACAAATATTTTTGAAAAACAAAATGTCAACAACAACAAATACAATAATGAATGGCTGATGGTTCATCACCATGGTTCCTCAGTAGTAAATTACATGCCTCCTAACGTTTTTGTTTAGTGTTCGATAAGGCAAGAACTTTCTTTTTAGTAGCAAAATGAGAAAACTTAGCTTGGCAGTTCATATCTATTTTAGAATCCTAATTTTGTACCGATAACGTCGTGACCCGCAATAAAATTAGTTCTCTAAAGGGATTCTGGGATAATAAGTAGAGAAATATGAGCAATGAAAGCGTATATTATAATTTTTGTGCTTTTAATATAATATACTCTATTAATCCTTTTTTAGATACAGACATCATCTTGACCAATGATTTACAAAGTATTTTCTCAATATATGATGGGTAGTGTGTCGTAATTTTCTGCCGCAGTTCCTTCCTGTTTTGAGTATAATAAAGAGCAAGTGGTTCATATACTTGTGTACCAATCATAGTTACATTCACTATATTGAATCGGGATCTTCTAATAACTGATTTGACATATTCAAATCCATAATGCTCTGACGACCAAGTCAGATTGAGAATACCAAGCTTAAACAGTTTTTTCAAGACATTATCTAACGAAACTGTCACAGGCATGGCTATTACCAGTAAACCTTTGGTTTGCAATATTCTGTAACTCTCGGCAATAAACCTGTCAAAAGGTTTGAAATGTTGCGCAGATTCTAATGCAATGATCCTGTCAACAGTGCCAGTTGCGAATGGCAATGATAAAGAAGTGCTATTAATGTAAGTAAAATGGGTTCGTAGACGCAAAGCATGAAATACTTGCCCATTTTGAATCTTACCTATGGCGATTTTGAATCCATTAATGAGCTGCTGAGAATTAATATTCACGCAGACTATATTCCCGAGTCTATATTCCCTACTCCATTGAAGTGCAGGTGCTCCGTAGCCGCTTCCAACATCAATTAGTGTTCTATATGAGCCAAGATCTGCAAGTTTTCCCACAAGGGTACATAAATTAGATTGAGCGTCAACTGGACTGTTTACATTTCCTTGCCAATAGCCAAAATTGAGCATGGAAGCTCCTGTGGCAGCTTGCATAATGGGTGATAAGCAATTATAGAGTTTGATGACGTCCTTCTCGTTTCGTCTCAGCGTCCATAGAATCGCATCAATGGGGTTAACGGTGAGCAATCGACAATTTATCCCCACAACAGCCTTTAATTAATTAATGCAATATCTATCGGATATCTTGGAGAGAGGAACATATGAATTCTTTATCTTAAAATAGTAACTGCAATTAGCTGAGAATGAAATTCTCATTGTTTTTAAATGCGTATTAGTACGTCTTAACTTCTCATAAGTGATTATTTTCCGAAGAATAAAATGAAATTATATCTTGGATAAACCAGGTGATTACAGTGTGCAGTAGAATACATAAGCGAGAATAATCAGAATTCAAGTAAAAATTATAATTTGGGGGTGGCTTATTGTAAATCTAGCAAAGGTTAAGATTTTAAGTTTTTGAAGGGTAATAGCCTATAATGATGATATGACATTAGAATCACAACTATTTCTGGATGAAATTAAATGTCTCTGAACCCATAATCTACTTCTTTTTGATTGCATACTTAGCAATTGGATAATAAGACAATAGGAACAAAATGAAAGAGATAGCTCAATGCCATAATTAAGTTTCTGTTTTGTGGTAATAAAAGAGAAGATCCGTTAGTAATCTATAATTTTCTATATATTCAATATTTGTATACCATAACTACTGTACATTAAATGGCAATGATTTCTTGCTCTCAATACCGGCTTGCGACGCAGTGGCTAATATAGTAAACTTTCCAATCGCATTGTAGCCGATTTTAAAGCTACGAGTAACACTACCTTCTGTTGCAGTATAATTTTTTAAAATAATGCCTATAGGATCCTTAATAGTAAGTTTCATAAAAACATGATCTAGTGTTTTACCAGTATCGGGATCGGAGGCAATTGCGGTTACTACTTGGCTTTCTCCAGGAGTAATTGGATCTTTTGCCACAGTGACGTTAAGGGCTATTTTGCCTTTACTGACTTGGGTAGCATTGGTCTGTGGGGTGGTTAGGGAAGCATTGGTCTGTGGGGTGGTTAGGGAAGCATTGGTCTGTGGGGTGGTTAGGGAAGCATTGGTCTGTGGGGTGGTTAGGGAAGCATTGGTCTGTGGGGTGGTTAGGGAAGCATTGGTCTGTGGGATACTCTGTTTTTCAATTTCAGGTTCGGGAACTTTCTGAGTAATATTGGCTTGAGTTACATTCTTTTCAGGTACAGATTCACGCTGAGGTACTTTATTCTGAGGAACACTAACGTTTGGATATTTATTTTTGAAATAGTTTGTATCGTCAAAACAGTGTACTATTTCAACGCCTCTAAGATTATGACCTATTTTTGCTGCTAAATTTATACAATCTTGCATATTTTTATCTGCATTTTGATAAGCTCCTGAACCTTTCAACTCATTCAAAGATATTTTATCATCAATTAAAACGCGTTTTTTTATATCATCTACTAATTTTTTTAAATTATCATAATCTTTCAAAAGTGTTCCTTCATTTATTATTGCTTCTATCGGAGTAAAACTGCTAATAAAAAAGAAGGTTCCAAGACTTATTATTGTTACTAAGAAATGAAATAATTTGATTGATCCGACACTATTCATCAAAGAAAGCTCAAAACCATCTTAAATAAATTGATCCTTTGTGAATTTCTTAGAATGTTATGACCTTTGTGCAGACATGTACAGCTGATTACTCAAATATTTTAGATTTTAATTTATGTTGACTATTTTTCTTTTGATATTACCTGAACTAACTAGGGATTTGGACAGAATACTGCATTGATTGATAGGAATATTCAAATTATTGAACCATAAATATTCTTCATATTGAAGTTTCTTAGGTATTATTTTTCAATCAAAATATCATACCAACATCAACTTTATTATTTCAGCATCTAATGCCAAAAAAATCTACAAGCAACAACTATAGTAATTCGTATTTTAAATAAAAACCGCTCAGATACTAACGCGATTTTGATATTTGATTTTGACTCTTATTTAAATTGATTAATTTTCTAATCTTGGAGTTTAGGACTAAAAATTGTGCCAGATTTGTTTCACAGATCTCTGAGCCCGTATAACAGCATTACCTTATAATTTAGGGATTAAACTCATTGTTTTATAAATAAATATTACATTTATTAAAAAAGTTAAATTGATCGATTACCGTCCTGCTATATTTTTTTCTCCAATAAGTCTGATCGGTTTAATTTTTACCAAGAGTTCTCCTTCAGCGCTATTTCTCCTACCATACTCTTCTGACTTATTATAACCCATATATCTTGCCGCAATAATTTTAGCCCATTTGTAAACTTCGCTTGGTTCATTACTAATTATTTCTGCTATACCATTAATAGTAACAAACGAGAAAAGAGGAGTCTGATCATCGACACATAAACGGACACGATTGTCACGTCTAATATTTGTTGCCTTTACTGATTTGTCACTCGTATTAAAAATAATATTATCTTCTCCGTCTACTGTATACCATATCGGAACCACGTGCGGTGTCCCATCCTTGTTAATGGTTCCTAATTTACCTGTAAAAGTTCCTTGCAAGAGAAAATCTTTGATTTCATCTCTACTCATTGCAGACAATAGTATTATTAATCACACAATGTTAATATAATTTTTAATGTAATAATACCGTAATTATCATTTATGAACTACAAAATTGTGTGAAATGCATCTGGTTTTTCTTTTTGGACCCGAATTGTTAACTATTTGGTTAGCGACGTTCCAAGAACCTTTAAATTTTTGAACCTCAATATATTGTCTTGATATACGTTTATGATATCATTACCATCATTCCCAACAATAACGTTCTTGTTGTTGCGTGCGGAGATCCTATCGTCGCCACTTGTTCCAGCACGAATTTCATTTATCATGAAAAGTATAAGTAATATGACCTTAGATAAGTCAACGAGAGCAGATAATTGCTAATAGTTCAGTAATAAATTTGAATCCTTGTTAATCTCGACACTATCATTTTCTGACTTTTTTAATTTTATTTTCTGTTAAACAACATCCCTAAATATGATTTTGTTGGTATAGTAATATGGGATCATCAAGTGGGATTGTTATAAAAA
>DATBGR010000454.1:0-2018 GCA_036557905.1 Nitrososphaeraceae archaeon
AGAAGTTTGGAATACAAGTGGGGTTGTTGAAGTATTAAATAATTTAAAAGTGACTAAACCAGAGACTGCTGGACCCGGCAAGATTCTTTATCAGAAGAGAATGAATTTGATAATCCTTGAATGAAGAGTGTATGCAGTACCTTTCACCATTTTTTTGATTTTATTATAATATAATCAGAGTAATAGATGGTCGGACTGCAAGATAGGTAAGAGTTAAAGGATTAACCTCTTTGAATTAATAAAGAAATAATCTGGAAAGAATGCTTATAAAATTTTCATTTACAATTGTGGTTGCTATTCATTGCATTTAATTGCAAGTATGTTGCCTGTATTTAACCCACTTATCACAAAGTAAGACTTAAAATTGCAACGGTGGGTGGTTAAGGAAACGTAATAATTTATAAAAATATATTTATCGTATGCTGCATATTTATTATTGATGACATCTGATAACGAATCTAAGGATTCCAAGAACCGAGGAGAAGTATACCAACAAGAGCAACAAAGAGTTGCAGAACAATCTAACAAGTAATGAATAAGATATTGGTTATCCGTGCGGTGAGTGCATACTATCCGAGTAGACGTAGAATACTAAAATTAAATTTTAAGGATAAAAAGGTTATCGAATATGAATAGCATAAAGGACGAACAAGGGAACAATGTTCTCGTGATTTACCACGAAGAAATTGAAGCACTGACTATATCTAAAAAGACTAAAAAAATGAGAGTTTATTGTAGGCCTAAAGGATTTTTCGAATTTCGGTACAAGAAAAAGCTTCTAATTACTGACAATCACCTAAGGTTCGATGAAGGTGTATCCCATTTAGAATTAAGCGAATAGTGCGGTAAGGCAAAAAAATTATCACTACATCCTTTCTCACTATTCTATTACTCTTTCACTGAAATGACAAGCTAAAGTTAGTAAATGTTTAATTATCTACTAGTTTAATTAATGGCATTTGTGAGCATCAGTTCACTAGCTGCTTTTGTATATATCTCAAAAACTATTCTCTCATATGAAGAGTCAACACTCTTACGCTCATATTTCTTTGCAGTCTTTACAATTAACTCAGATAACCTTTCTGGCAAATTATTGGTGATTTCCGGATTCTGATCTATTTTAAATGACTTTTCCGTAAGCATCAGTAGAGAAATAAGAACCCTTGCCCTTTCTAAACTAACTGGGTAGAAATAGCGAGAAATATCTTTTGGTAATGATCGTAGGTCATATACAAACAGATACGCTACACTTGCAAAGAATATTTGCATAATTCTGTGTCTTTCAACCTCTCTTTTGGCTATTGTAACTAATCTTTTTGATCGTAGTATTTTCATATGATGATTAAGGGAGGCTCCAGATAAGCCCAGTTCATTAGCTAGTTGAGCTTGAGTCATAGGTTTCTGTCTAAGTAAATTTAAGATAGCACGTCGCATAGGATCAACTAGAACTGAAGCAATTTTTGCTTCATCTACGATATAAACTGCTTGCATTGATACAACAAAATCTATTGTAACATAAGATATAATAATCTTGTCAAACTGTTGATTGGTAGACTTATGTAATTATTATACTCATCTAAATACTTATAGATATTTGACATATATTTTCTGGTTATGGCCGCATGAATATTTATATTTCTTGTCGATTAATAGACTCATAAACTATGTTGATAAAGGGAAACATATTTACTATATTCTTTGAAACTCTAAACAACGTTGTCATTTATCTACTTGTAACTCTTATTGGCATTCTAATAGTCTATGCATTTACTGGGAATAATAATGCTACTTTGCCAGTCCTACCTGTATACGCACACATAACAAAACAAGTTGGAAATATGAAAATCACAGTAGGTTGGTCTGATGAACCACCACTAACAGGACAAGTTAACAACATTATTGTAGCTGTAAATAAAACCTCTGCTAGTGGACACGAATCACCTGTAATAGACGCACTTGCTGATCTAGATGTAAAGCAAAAATATGGTAGCATTACAAAATCTATCGATTTTATTCCC
>DATBGR010000455.1:0-6589 GCA_036557905.1 Nitrososphaeraceae archaeon
ATATCTGGTTCTTCGCTTGAATCTTGTTGAATTCCAATGTAATGTTTCTTTTTAGTAATAATAGTTCGTTTGTAAACTTTGGATATTTCGATATCGATATCTTCCAGTACTATTGAGCATTCTGCCAAGAATTTATTGATATCATTTTCCTTATGAATACCTGTTACGAAAATGCTGTCAGTGTCACCATAAATTACATTAAGACCATATACCTCTTCCGCAATATGTTGCATACACTGCAATGTCTGTCTTCCAAAAGCTGTTGTAAGTTCTGCTACCCTATAATCAGAAAATTCAAAGAACTTGCTTCCAAATAGTCCATAAATACCATTAATCAAATTCTTTAAAGCTAGCTGAGTTGGTTCATCGCCTAATTCCTGTTTACGAAATCTCTCTTCCCTATACTGAGTCAGAAGCCGCGGAATGATACCTATATAGTCTTGCTGTCTACATATCCAGTAATGCTCTTCTCGTCTTTGATCTTCTGGCAAGTCTTTATTTATTAACTCCACGATCTCAGTAGGGACTCGTGCTTCTGGATTAACTTTACAGCAATCACAATTAACTGTCTCGAAGCTAATATTATTAATAATCATCATTGTAGGATAAAGCGATTTTACATCAAGAACGTAAACTAGCTGATTCTTATAATCGCCTATAATAGGTGAGATTACTTGGCCTCCCTTGTATATTTGCTTTTTAACCATGGATGTCGGTACTCTACAATCACCATTATTGATCTTATCAATAATGATATTTTTCCACCATGTAGAAATTCCCGTATGACATACCCTATCGAATGAGACTTTAGTTATTATGGAAATTGCATTCATCAAATCGAGTATTTCATAGTTATTATGTTTAGATAGTTTCATTACAAGATTAGCATCTTGAGCTACGTACTCCACCTGTTTTTCAATTGGAAGGTTTTGGATTTGCAATCCGTCTAATTCCTCAAGCTTGCTTTCACCTAGAATAGCCTTGGATATACTACCAAGATATAGATCTCTGTACCTGTTGTCATAGATCATAGTTTTTATCATTGGTTTCTTGTATACTTGGTAGAGGTCGATATGATAGTACCAATCAAATTTATTAAGAAAGGCAAATTTCTGGGACGTCTTACATAAGTGGTAATCATATCCTCTTACATAGGGAACTCTTCTTTTATCAAAGCCGATCATGGAGGGAATGTTATAGTAACGACAGGCATCATCAATAATCTTTAGATCTGAATCTCTACCACTAAAGTTTCCAGTCTCCTCGTTTCGAAGTCTAACTCCCTTGCTATACCAACCAATAGTTAGTCGATATTTCAGGATCTCTTGCATGATCCATTCCACAAGTTCTTTTTCAGGATTTGGATGTCCAGGATAATATGACTCATGTCTTACCTTGATTTTTCCTAGACTGTCTACAATAGCTACAGCAAAAATAGTAAATGGTTTGTTCTTGTTATTGTTTGGATTTGGTCTATACTCGGTATCTATAGCAGCGTAGGCATCTTTTAGTAGTTCATTTCTACGGTTAGTTGGAATAATAGACGTCTTAGTTGTTGTTGTAGTAAGATAATATACTGCTAAGATAGATCTCCTCCATCAGTATGATTATCATCACAGTCTGTAGGTTTACATTGTGAAGGATTTGCTTCTATCCATCTTACGATTAATTGTGGCTTATGTTTGACAACATCTATACTAGAATCTCTTATGATTCTCACGCATAGGTCTCTTACCTTTCTATTGTCTCTAGACGTTATGTTATCTCCTAGATAGTTTTTAACTTGGTCATTTTTACTGTGTACCGATGCTATACAAGTTCTCAGAGCCACTTGCGAGCCATCAGCAGCTTTTATAATCGAAAGAACTTCTTCAAAAACAATACCCTCAAGATCTGTTGGGGCGATGGATCTACTAGCAGACTTTCCTGGCGTGTGACAGTGTGACGATGTCACACGTTGAAAATCATTTGACCCCCAGGCACGGGCATTATTTTTTTCTGTAATATCCGAAGGATCAATTTTAATAATGCTATATTGTGTACGCTCCTCTACGGACGCACCATCATCATCAAGAGTAGTTGGCCTAATATCACTAGTATTATCTTCATTTGAGTGTACTTTATCAGGTTCTAAATTAGATGTAACTTTACATTGTTGCTGCTGCTTATCATTGTGCTGGCTTGAATTATTTTTTTCGTCTGCGTCTGGGGGTGGATTTACTTTCAGCATGTGACAGTCTTTAGTGTCACAAACTCTTGTCCTTAGGCTCTTGAATTCTTCAGATTTAAACCAGTCATATTCGGGCCTTAGGGTTATTTTGAGTTCCGCGTTTGAATATTGGGTCACAGCAGAAATATCCACGATCTTTAATGCGTGAAACTCTCGCATAGTACGTCTAGCAGTAGGTTCGGATACTCGAAGGCCTGTAGTGATATCTGAAGTTACAAGCTCCCCTCTGTTTTTCAATAACAAGTCGAAAATTTTTATACGATTGTACATAGCAGTTGATAATGCAACCTTGATAACCATAGAAACATCTTCTAGTCCTATGGTATCTCGGCCCTGTGATACCGCGTGGGCTATTGCCAGATTTCTTAAAAGAACTACTGCCCTTGACGGGTCCTCTATGATTGGTAAATCTGTATCATAATCTGGACCATCTACTTGATATGAGAGATCAGGATATAGTACTTTTAGCTGTGATTGTTGTACATTTGAATGCTGCTGATATTGACCATTTGTGCCATCATTGTACCTTCTTCGCGTAGACCTACTCTCAGAAACATATACCGTACCCCGTAGATGCGCAAGTATTCTACTGACCTCTGCGATATATTTTATGGCTATATCTTGCTGTCGTTCTGCTACTGTGTTTTCGTTCCATTTGACCTTGACAACACCGTTTTTATCTCTGATTATTTGTTCCGCATCGGGAGCGGCATCAAATATTTTTAAGTACTCGAGCAAAGCAACCTCAATTTCCTTAAATTTTACCTCAAAGTTATTTGACTTGGCTATCTTTGTGAGTTCATCTATTGACTTTTCAGGCATCTCTGGTCTAAAAAAATATATCTTGTGTCCTAGAGTTCCTAGCATCTTCCATACTTTATAAGGAATTTCAACGGCAGCCCCGATCCAAACAAACATTGTATTACCATATCTACGATGTCCATGGGCTCCAGAATCACTTTCAAACCCATGGCCATCAAGAATCCTTGTAATCATACCAAGAATCTTCTGCAACTCATCTTCTTTGGAAGTAAAGATTGGAGCAAGTTCTGGAGTGAGAAATACATTATCTTTCATTTTAGGAAGCATATCTATTTGCTGTAGTTGTTCTTGAGTTAATGCAGAGTTATGCGATACTAGAGAATTTGGTGTAAAGCTATCTGAGTAAAAAGAATTCGGATATTTCTTAAATAGCTGGATTATCATGGTTTTCATCGAGGCTGGTGCTGCAAGAAGCACACCCATGAATGGAAGTGTAATACCACTAATATTCAAAATAGTCTTTACTGATAAACAGAACTCTAGCAACGGCCATGCATCAGAAAAATGCTGATTTGTAACTTTTTGTAATTTGATATATTTATCAGATACTTTTTGCTGCCATTCTTCAAATGTAATTTCTGATTCTCTGAAGTGTTTTCTTAAGTCCGATATATCGTCTAGATACTTTGACTTTATTCTGTTAGCTTCATCATCCCGGCTCGTATTTTTGGTATGTTTTTTAATATTGGAGAGATATTCTGTAATTTCATCTATGCGGCTAACTAACTCGTTTTCGATATCTAGTAATGCGGTTTCAAGTAGGTCATGCTTTATTTTCTTACTCAATAGTCTTTTCAGATTTTTGTTTATCGCAGCAATACTATCTGAGATTGACGCCTTATGCAAAGAGGAAGGAACAACACACTTTTTGCTATCTGTTAATGTAAATATAAAATCTGATTCTCTTAAGACAAACTCAAGAATAGTAGCTGCGGCCATATTTTCGGTCACATTAAACCGTAAAGTGTTTGAAGTGCGCCCAACCATTCTGTTCGTCATAAATTCCTTTACTTGCGATTCGAAAAATTGTCTAGCTGATGTTCGACTTCTTCAATTGGAATATCATAGTATTGAGCCATTTCCCATTCTAAAATCTGGGCCGTAGTAGGAGCGCTATTAAGTAGCCATAATAAGTCATAATCTGAAATTTTAGCGACTGAATCTGGATCTTGAGAAGAATCTTGATCTCTATCGTGGTTATAGTAGTTCAATTATGTTCTTACCCTATGTTATCAGGCTTTTTCTATGATGATCTTATGCGATTCAAGATGAACTTTCACAAAATCTCCTTTTCGTATTCTTAAACTTGTTGCGTACGACTTTGGTAAGATAACCGAGAGCGACTGTTCCCCGACTATCCCTTGAATTTTCCGATACTCATAATGATTGCTTTCCTCGATGGTATTTGATATACTCATTATTATATTCTAATAGAAAATTATATATGTAGGATCCTCGACATAGGCATCTATTCTATGTCGATATGTCCATAAACGAAAGAAATCGTAGACTAGATTTACGAAAAGTTCCAGGAACCAGGTCAAGGGATTTCATTTTATTAGCATTATTCGAAGCTGGCAAAGATGGTTTACCCGCGAATGTATTACAAGATAAGGCGGATGTTAGTAGAGACACAGTTTACGACGAATGTAGGAAACTAGAAAAAGAGGGTTTAGTGACTCACAAAACAAAAGGAAAGAGAACAACATATTATGCCGAGCCGAAGATCTTTAATGAATTATTTTTATATTCATGGGTATTTGGAAATGAAATATTCTCAAAAATCAACAACAGCATCATGATAACCAGCGATCGGAACTCACAATACTATACCACCAAATTTGCTGCAAAAGATGATGCAGAACAATTTCTATTCGAGTTTTCGATCAGAATCGGAGCCATAATAACATATATACTTATTCATGCTATGCGTCGCGATACGATCTACCAGCTTACATATAGTAACAAGATATCTGAGCGAATGGTAATAGATCACATTGTTGAAAGTTGGATTAAGAATGTCATTTCACCAGTGAAAATACTACATTTACTACGAGATTCAATCGGCGAACCAGGATATCATTTGAATTTTGACGAAATGAAAAGACTTGACACTACATCTAGTTTTCAACTGACAGATAAAACCATTGAACGATTTTCAAAGGCATTTGAAAAAGTCTATCCTAATCTGCATACAGAATTAGACAGAGTCAAGAAAAATGTTCCCAAGAAAATAGAGATGATGAGAAAGCAAATGGAACAACTAAGATGCCATCATGATTATCGTAAATCAGCTTTGGAAAATGAAACACGATTTGAGTGTGCCAATTGCAAGCTCATGAAAAAAGTGAAAAATTCTGACATTGAACTCAATAACGGGATAATTGAGAAACTGAATAAATTAAAATCACCTAACAAAATTAGATGTAAGGAGCATTGCTGGACACGAGACAAAAAGCATGACGGAATATACAGGTCAATAGTATATCAATGTCTGTTGTGTAACGATGCGATACGCTTCTACACTGAAGATAAGAAAATACTAGATAAGATAGATGATGCAGTGCAACGAGAACTCGGAATCAAGTATGTACACTTATGTAATAAAATGGAGCTTTATTTTTACCACCATAGAAATCAAAATGTTACAATTAGAAATTTGAATGAACATTATAAAGAACTAGACGAAGATTATCAAGATCAAGAAGACTTGGTACATGACATATCTGCAATACTTGATATACTCATAAAATATGGCTATATAGAGGAGATCAATTCATCTATAGACAACCTATACGAAAGAACATGTATACGAAAGAAGAAATCCACCTTTGCAGGCATATAGATATTTTCTACAGATCAGTTTTATCTCACGTATTAGACTGAGAACGGTTAATCGAATCTTGCCAAAAATAGAATTTATAATATGATCAGACTACCACTTTTATTAACTACCTTAAAGACTTGGATAAACTTAACGATGCTGAGTGATTGAAAATTACGATTGGACAAGTGAAGACTGCATGTAGCTAAAATCACCTGGTCGTCTTTCTTTCGCTTATTGATGTTTTTATTAAGCAGCTCAAGACATTTGGTTTCTCGGAAGATGAAGTTAAGTATGTCGTCAATCGCATATATTTAAAGCGTGTTAGAGCATACGAGCAAGGCCTGCAGCTACATACAGAAAAAGTAAAAGAACACCATAATGCCCATATTTTATTTAGTTGTCCAAAAATAGAACTTTAACATTAGATTCTTAGAGATTAATGCAGACTCATTTAGATTGTTAATTGAACAGATAAATTGATTTACTTCAATAATTAACATTAATTATAGTTATCATAGCCAGATTTATCTCAATGTTATTAATAGGTAAAAGGGAGGTCCATAAAGGTAATTATCACAATCTTATTCTGCTAATTATAAATAGTATTCCAAGTGCTTAATGCTTGTCTTATGTACGGGTTCCAAGGCTTCTTAAGCAATTCCCTAATTCTGTCCTTGTCTGTAGCTGGAACGTTTGGATCATCTAACAGC
>DATBGR010000456.1:0-2536 GCA_036557905.1 Nitrososphaeraceae archaeon
ATTTTAGTAGGAGTAAGTTCACATAAAATTTTGCTCGTTAGTTAGTTAGTCTATCTCATATGACCTGCAATAGAAGCCAGTCAGCTGTAACATATGTCGACAATACTTCCCTTTGCCAATTGGTTTTACGGATGTAATTTGTTTATTTGAATAGACGAAATCGAAATACGCTCTTATATTACTGAAAGTTACAACTGGACCATGCGAAGCACTTTACGTACTGTAGATAAGGTTTGCGTAATCACATAACTCAGATAAGTTGTCCATCCAAACTAGGTATATGTAGTGGTCTCTAAATGATTGTATGATTCTTGTTCGTGAGAATCTGCGATAAGAAATTAAGTCAGATTAATTAGAAATTATTTAGACGATATCTAATCGTTGTGGATTTATCTTAACTATACTGTCACTGATATAGCAGCCAATTTACCATTGACAGTATATCCACAACGGTTTATGTCAGAAGAAGATCTTTATTTTGACATTGTCATCTAAATAGGAAAAGGTCGTTATCAGAGCATATACTTCGTCCAGTCTCCTATAGCCCAGTAGCTAGATCATGTGACAATTCTTGTTGAATATTATTCGAAAAACCATAGTATCATGTGTTCTGTGCTCAGTTTTAGCACATGAATATAACTAGCTCGGCGCGAAATAGCAATGATAAAGATTGAAAGGCAGCTTTACATGTCCTTCAATATTCCACTATCTATTACAAACTTTGCTGATTAGGATATCTTAATCGATCCAAATGCTCGTTGTGGTTTCGTCAAATATTAGAGAATATATTCTTTTTTCTTAGTTATTTCTGTTTTATCAGTCATCATACATAGGTGCATATGCACTCTTATAAGTGTAACTACACTAATTATTGCTTTTAACTCATAATTTTAGCAGATGATGAAAACTCGAGTTGAATTAGATCTTTATCTTTTACCACAAGAAGACTCTGTAAAGTGTTTCCTCTTGCATATTCCTTGTAGTTGAACCCCCGTTATCAAGATCATATCTTTTGATTACTAATTGTTGTACATCCTAACACAGGTGACATTATAGCTCACAGACATGGGTTACACTTCTTCTGCGAGGAAGTGTAACCATATAGAAATCAGAAATATAACCTATCTTGTTAAGTACAACAGCAAGTAATAATGCATAATGCACAAGTTACCCTATTAACAAAAACTCTAAACAAGGACATTTAATTCGCATGTCTTTTTCAAATCAGCCTATCATAATTGTTTGTGACATTATGAAGAGATTTAAGGCCAGTATCAAATACGCTAATTTTTATTCTACCTTCGCACTTAAATTTAATAGAAGTTGGCCAAATTTAATTTTCTAAGAAGTATTAACTCTAAAATAATTGCTGTAAGCTTGCTTCTTTCTTTAGGAACACTAATTACTGTATCGTCAATAAGCTTTATCGCAGCTGATAACTTACTTAAAGAAAGAGTTGAAGATCAGCTCATAAGCGAATCAACAGGAAGAGGTACAGCGATTCGATCGTTAATGGAGACAAGAATACAGCAAATAAGTCTCTTAGGTATAAATGATGTGATAGAAAATATTGTTTCTCGACTTCAGCAAAACAACACTTTTAATAATATTACAAATCAGGCAGCTTATCAGAGTAAATTTGAAAAGGAAATAAAATCATTTCAAAAGGTACTTGGAGGATCAACTAACCTTGAGAACGTTAAGATCGTAGGAACAGACGGTAAAATACTGTTATCAACTGACCCTTCAGAGAACGGAAGAGATTTTCCAGGCATGAAAGAGTCAACAGGCGGATCAGTCAGACCAAATGTTCATTTCGACTTGATTGATAATAAAAGAAAAACCATAGTAACTGTACCGGTTTTGCAGATGAGTGGAAATAATAAAACTTCAACTAATCCTCCAATCGGAGTAATTGTAGCTACAATGGATACTAAGCCATTTGATGAAATCCTTTTGAATAGAAAAGGACTTGGAAGAACTGGTGAAGTATACCTAGTCAATCAAAATAAAAAAATGATTTCAGATTCAAGATTTATTGAAAATGCAGCATTTCATCAAACTGTCGACACATTACCTGTTAGAGATTGCTTTGAAAAAGACGAGGAAATACATGCTATATATAATGATTATAGAAAAATACCAATAGTTGGGTTTTCATATTGTGCCAAAGATCTAGGTTTGGTCTTGCTTGCAGAAATTGACGAAGCTGAAATATTTGGACCCATTACGCAGTTGAAAAATGAAATTATTGTGGCATCAATTGCTATTAGCGCCATTGTCGTTGCCATTGCATTCTATGTATCGAAGACAATTTCCAAACCTATTATACGTCTAAGAGATGAGGCAGACAGAGTAACTAAAAGTATAAAGTCTATAAAACCTTATGAAGACTATAAAGTTGAGATAAAATCTAATGACGAGATTGGACATCTTGCAGTTCAGTTCGACAAGATGAGAAAGAGTGTCCTTGAAACTAATATGAATCTTAATATGCTAGTGAAAGAAAGGACAAAAGAACTCACCGATATGACTA
>DATBGR010000457.1:0-2607 GCA_036557905.1 Nitrososphaeraceae archaeon
CTGCTACGCTGGATTCTTCAGACGAGGTGTATCCTATTTGATTATTTTCTTTATGTTCCATCTCTGATGGATTTACTACTACTGCCTTTCCTTCGTCAGCTAATTTTTTTGTCGCTAACCCGGAGACCTTCTCTGTTGATGCTTTAGTTGGAAGTTTGGTAAGGTTAGAATTTGGCAATTCATTGTATTCCTCGTTATTCTCGTCAAAACTCATAGCGTATATATTAAGGTCTTTATACTTAATAAAAAATTTCACCTAATTTATGAACAATAGGTGATTTAAGTTAGTTCTAAGTGAATGATCATTACTGCTGACGAATTATGTTTTCTACTTCTACTCCCATACTACTAATTTAGTAGGCAATTACATTCATTAGCAAGTCAAAATCTACATTCTAGTAATACTAATCTGCGTATATTACGATTGTCTGCCATGTCACTGTCATAAACCTTTACGTAGCGGATCTACAGACAATCAATTATTGGTTTATAATCATGGTAGAGTTCATCATTTGGGATTCAGCTGCTTTTGACATCAGCAATTGTTTTGTAGACGCCGCTGTGGTAGCCTTATAAGAGATCTGCAGATACCTCTTGCAAAGTTTAGGGAATATTACTGATCTGATGTATGATCACTTGCTAGTAGCACGACACTGTATTCATAATACATAACATTGATTCGCATGTCTTAAATTTTGAGTAGATTTGACATTACTATTTAGGATTAAAGAATTTTTTTGTCGCCACTGTCGCATTCCCCAGCAAATCTGAACTTTCATTTACAATTGTTTGCGCTGATTTTGATCCAGCTATTTTCTGAGTTGCATTGTTTAGGAACTGACCTGTACTAGTAATTGCACCCCTTATAGATTGTGATGCTTGTTCAGACTGTGCTGCTGTTGATGATGATACCTTACCTGTGTGGTTGGTTGTTGCGTTTCTTTGAGCCTGTGCTATACTAGAGAATGAAGCTGTGATTGATAAAAATATCAGTGCTACGAAGACTATTGCTAGGCTTGTTTTTTTTTGTCACTATGTTAAGATGACTAATTCTAAATTATATGCTTTATTCTACAATCGGCATTTGGCACATTTATATTTAAAGGAATTCATTATGCCTGAAGCACATCAGTCTTAGAGTTTATGTATGTATATGATACAGAAGCAAATCCAACAAATTTATTTAATTGACCCTAGATACCATTTACGACCACCTTCCATTTTAGATACAAGGGTTGTGTTTCTGCTACTATAGATAGGTCATTATGATAATCCAGATTAACCACTTTAATATAACCAGTACAACTACTGACATACCAAAGGTAGATTTGAGTGGCAAAGACATTCATGTGTTCCTCGATGAGGGAAATATTCTAGAAGATATTGCATAATGTCGATTCGCAGGAGGATTTCTTTAAGGCTATTGTAATATTAACAAACAAAGTCAATAGTCAAGCAGTACTAAAGCAGAAATGCGCTTCAGAGCACCAAAGGTATAAAGAAGATTGTTCTAATTTTTTGGTATAGAATTATACACTCCTTTGCTTTCCGTATTATGCAAAAAAATAAATATTAAAGAAATCTGGTATTATTGCCTTAGCAGTAACACTGATATCAACGGTCAATTTCAATATTTGTAATTCAGCTTTCATCACATAGTCGAAAATATGGGATTTTATACATTTCAAGATTTGGAGATATTCAACTTTTGCAGTTCGATATATACTATGTTAATCTATAGTAAGCTGGGTCTAATATTGTATGACCAGTGTCCCACATATTCAAAAAGCGCTAGTTTTTCAGGGAGGTGGCGCTCTTGGTGCATTCCAGGCAGGTGCTTTCAAGGCATTATATGAAAAATTAAAAAGTGATGACGAGAATGACAATAATGCAAATGAGCCATTATTTGACATTATTGCAGGTACTTCTATCGGTGCCATAAATGCTGCAATTCTTGTTAGTTATGTTCTCGAGAACAAAACTTGGAAGGGCTCGGCAAAACGACTCGAAGATTTTTGGAGGTATATATCAACACCTACTCCAGGATTATCTGAAGCATTAAAACAATGGAGAGCAGAAAAGGAAAAAGGAAATGCGTTAGTTGCATCAGAAGAAGCAGCCAGAAGATATTATTCAGTAAAGGAACTCCTTAAATCAGGAGTTGAAAGAGTTTTCTTACCTGTTTATCCGCCTAAAGATGACACGAGATTTTGTGACTCTCAAAATAAATGGCTTGCCTATAACAATGAGCCTCTAAGGAAAAGTATCGGAAGGTTTGCAAAATTTCCTATCTCTACTAGCTTTGAGAGAGGCGAACCAAGACTGCTTGTAATTAGCACAGATGTAGCAGAAGGAAGAACTGTGACATTTGACAGCTATGAAAATGGACAAGGAACAAGAGAGACTGAATATGCCGATAAGTTGTTAGGAAAACCCATTGTTATCAAGTACAATGAAGGTATTGGTATTAAACACATAATGGCAAGCTCTTGTGTACCAGAATTCTATGTCTACGAAGATCTAAATGGAAGAAAATTTTGGGATGGCGGATTACTAAGTAACACTCCAATTAAAGAATTGTTTGATGCCCACAAACGCTTTTGGGAA
>DATBGR010000458.1:0-7723 GCA_036557905.1 Nitrososphaeraceae archaeon
GGATGAGTATCCATTTCTACTAGGACTATTTGTTGCCATGTGCCTAGTACTAAATTACTGTTCACAAAAGGAATAGTTAGACTTGGACCAACTAACGAAGCACGAACATGTGAGTGGCCGTTACCGTCATGCCACGTGTTATCATGCACGTATTCAATATTATTTGGAGCTACTCTGGTCAGCATTGCTGGAAAATCGTGTTTGAGTCCTGGTTCAAATTCGATGGTGGTTACCGCAGCCGTTGAACCCGAAACAAAAACGGTAACGATTCCGTTAACTACTTCGCACTCCTCCACCATTCTTGATGTCTGCTCAGTTAGATCAATAACGTCACCTTCGCCTCCCGATTTAACTTGGATAGTCTTGGTGATAACTGTCATTATATCGAGTATTTTGACTATATTCCGTAAATTAGTTTTATGGGAGTCAATGGTTGTCTATTTATCTGAGATTATAGCAAACCTCATACCGCTTAGGTGTCGGGGTATACATCGCCGGATTATGAGTTCGAAGGAAAAGTAATTCAAACCGCCGCGATCCAAAGAGTGAAGAGGCCTTAATACATCACTCATAATCTAACGATTTAAATTGATGATATAGCGAAATGAGATTTCAACTTTCTGAGCAGTTTGATGAGTGTCGTTGCCTTGGTTGTATATATCTATGGCCTACTATTCCTTTTCTTCCCTAGTTAATAGCGTGCCAATGATTTAATTAAATAGAGTATAAATAAAAAAGAAAAAAACGGCACTCCCTGCTACCACCACTCTGATCTCTGCTACCTCTGGTTAATAGTGTGCCAATGATTTAATTAAATAGAGTATAAATAAAAAAGAAAAAAAAGGCACTCCCTGCTACCACCACTCTGATGTCTGCTATCACCTCATTGCCTCTGTTGTCGGCTACCACACAAAAAATTATACTTTGTAATATCTAGTATGGCAAACGTTTTATGACAGGCAGATGCATCATAATAGATAGGTCCTTCCAGGCAGAAGGTTCCACTTTTGACGAAATCTAAATGCAATTATTTTTGGATCCCATGGTCAAAATTAAAACTCCAGCTGAACTTATCAGAGTAGTTAGCAAGAGTAACATTTATCCAAATGTTTTCGATGCCACATTAGACGGAAAACCTATTCATTTGAAGAATGATGATGCACATAAAGTTCAATCTGGCCTATTCGATCTAACTCTATGTCACATCTTGAATATATGGAGCGAGATTGCCTTGTCCAGGAGGTATACTTGGGTCACTTCTAGAATCTTTGTAGCCGGTAGTATAATGTAAAGTGAGTTCTCCAAGAGGAAAAGGTTTAAGCATTATCCCATAGCCCCGTGTTATCCCTTTATCAGGTCCCTCTGGTTCTCCCCAGACATTATCCTTTGGTATCATCTTAAAGTAAAGGAATATCATCAGTATATGGATTAGAATACATTGTAGAGGAAAGCTTCTGGTCAACAGCCAGCATCATGTGAATACGATGATTTCAATCTAAAATTAAAGTCAAAGTGGCAGTATTGATAATAAACCATAATTGGCAAACCACCTAACAAACATTTTGAGAGCTAGGAAGATAAATCAAACCAAAAATTCTAAATCTGTAGCTATTTTTCAAGTTCCGATAGGTACTCTGAAATTTCCTATCGTTTGAATAAATCAATTTGACAACGGAGGTGCTTCAAAAAAATGCTAAATGCCAAGTATGAAAATTCAAATTGATAGAATTTTGATATGTGCTCAGGCTTTAAATCAAAAATTGCTAATGGATTCCTAAATCTGATGGCAACGTTTCAATAACTCTTGGATCTAAATCTATAATGGTAGTGACATCTGTCAAATTTTTAAGATTTATACGGTAGTAGTCTAGTTTATCAGGGTCGTACTTTTGTACTATTTCTATTGGTTCTCCTCTTTCCTTTCTTTTTGCTATTACGAGCCGATGGACATAGCTAGTTACATATTCATAACCTCTATTTCTTGCTTCTCTAAGAAACTCTGACCTAAGAAAATGGCCACCAGCTTCTCCCCAATATCCAGATTTAATGCCAATCCACTCCATATATGCAGTATTCTTTTTTCCTACATTATGATCATATGTTCCACGTCTAAGTTCATAGGTTTCAAGGGGACCACCTTTTACATAACCAACAATTTCACCATTCTTGTCATTTACCCTTAAAGTAATTAGAATGGTGTTAGTATCAGATAACGATTTTTTGAACTTGTTCTCATAAATTGGCGGTACTGGAAGGGGTAGCTCTCGATATATATTCAAAATCGATTCTCTTACATTCTGATCGATATTACTATCACATTTTTCTATTAGAACTGGTACAAGGTTAGTTTCATTTCTTTTAATTGATGCTCTTATACTGTTTTCTTCCTCCCAAGCATCCTTAAAAGATTGTACATTATCAGAAAAGTTCTTCTTGTAATTTTCAGGGACATATTCGAGTACAGTCCGCATCATTTCTTTCTCCTCCTTCATTATGCTAAAGAATCGCACAGATTCTTCATTGATTCGTGAAGGATGCCAACCTAATGCGTGAGCGTTGCGACGTGCAAGATCACGACCATGTTCGATGTTACCTAAAGCATAGCCTGCTATGCGTTCTGACATGGAGAGGAACCATCCAAGGTTTTTATAATGCTCTCTTGTCTCAGAATCACTTTCAGGGATACCTGCAATAGTGAACAACTCTTCTATCCTCAAGTTAGCATGTTCGGCTATTTTGTCTCGGAACGGATATGCAGTGCGGTGAATTAATACAAAGACAATATCAATATTTATTCCAACATCATCAAGATATTTTTTTATTTGTTTATCCGCTCTTACAAAGGCTTCAACCGAGTCCTCGTGAGGCTTATCAAAATGTTTCAATGGATCATAGTCATGAAAAAGAGCAGCAACAAACAAGTAGATCAAATCCTGCTGATCAAAGGCAAAATCGTTATTGTAGTGACCATAAGCTGCTATCAGACTAAAATAAGCAGCCTCAAGCTCATGCTGAATATTATGATATCCGTAATAATCTGCACCAAGACCTTTTTTTGAAAACTCTGATACTGCATGTCGTATCAAAGCTGCAGTCCACTTGTCTTGAAATCCGATATCTGAAGCCAATTTTAATATATTTTTCTTTAGAACTGCAGCCTCTGCTACTCCTATATTGTATTTTATCCACCATGGCATCAGTTTTATTCTTCGGTAAATTTCATGATGCCATTTTAGTCGTCGTACTAGTGGATTGGTTATGAAAATGCTTTCCTCGTCAGTAGTAATACTATCAGTATTCTCGATTTCGACTTTAGTATCTGGTCTACGAGCTAAGTTTGTCATGTGATCTCAAACCAATTTCGAATGTTTTGGCCCTGGATACTTTCTAGGAACTTTTTGAGAAACGCATGTATTAATAGTAATTTTTGTCTTGGAAAATCCTATTCTATTGCAATATCTAGAGATGTAGAATCGATGAATTTTGTTTGCACATATTAGGTACTTATAATCACTTGACCTTCGAAAATCGTAGTTTAGCTCGCTAGTATTATTTGACACTGAGGTAAAGTGAACGCTCAGAATTTGTCTATATTTGATGGAATCATTAAGAAATTTATGTAATTTTGAGCTATCTAGCAATTCCACTAGCAATCCCATCGAATATATAAGTTATTGTAGTATTTATTATTATTCTCATAATAGTAACTCCGTAATGTTTCAGAGGTAGAATCATCGTTATAATATAGAGAATATTTTCTGCGATTTTAAATTAGTTCTATAGGATTGGGTGCATAATTTGCAAAAATCATATTCACACTTTTTTTACTTGTAGCGCGGAGAGACTTTAAATTCAGGAGTTCGAGGTTAAATTTTTCCAATCACAGACTATGTCATAAAGTACTGGGTTTTTATTTCAACGTCGATTCCAACAATCCAGTATACATTCTCAAATTAAAATTAGATCCTCCAACTGGGGAATATATTATCTATGTTATTGATACAATGGTGAGAACCCGAAGGATCTGATAAATCCATAACGCAAGGTTGGCGGACAAAGCTTAAATCCCTTCTTCTGGAGGACATACTTTACATTATGCAATGGGCTACAGAGATTCTAGAAGTGATCCAACCATTCCCCCTGAGCAGGACGATTTCGAGCCATATACACAAGCCGTGATATATCATCTTAGAGTAAAATGAGCTGTGCCTGACGTTGTCAGAGTTGTTTGCTTCGAAAATAATGTTTAAGTTGAAAAAAATTTGTTCCAACTATGAAGCTACAAAATGGATTTCAGTTGGAGCTTGATTCTCACCTAATTGATGCTCTTACCTTGCTCTTATATACGGATTAGTCGTAAATAGTGTCGGCCAGATGAGACGTAACATTCTGGTAGTAGTACAACTTAATGGAACATGTTATGACAATATACTTGTCTCATCAAGAAGATCAAACCCTAAAAATTTATAAGGGAATCAAGATCTGCGAATTTCCTCCTTTAATCTAACAGTATTTCTGAAAACTGATGCTGAGATGCGCCTTAATCTAAATTCCTAGGAATTTTGTCTTATGAATAACCAATCTTTTATCTTCTAATCTGATTATACCTCAAGTTGAATCAGTGGCAAAGACCTTTAGTCTTTCCAAAGCTCCTCATGAGAGGAGGTTGTAGAATTAAGTGAGCATCAGCACATACTTATTTGCAAGATGCAGTTCAACTTACGTTAGGACAAGAATGGTCTGGGTACGCTATGCGATTAGATTGCTTTTGAAGTAATTATATTGTCAACGAAGGGTTGTCCGAGCTTGCCCTAGGTGAGATGGCTGAGCGGTACAGACCTGACTGTTCCTAAAATATGGATAAAAAGTGGACATGGAAATATCTCGACGTACCGGTTATCCTTTTGTAACAGCTCAACAAATATGTTGCAAAGGCATCGAATGACGCAATGTTTAACTCTATTTTTAAATTGGGTCTGCTGGTTCTAGTTCTCATGAAGGTAGCAAAGATATAAGATGGCTAGACTCAGGTCCTAGAGCAGGTATGCGTTAGTTGCTGACTTACACTGTAATTTTGAGCTCTACACGCTAGTAGTCTAGTCTATTAGGGTTCCTAATCCATTGTAATATCGTAATTCGCTGCTATTCTAACCTTACCGGATAGAAATGTTAGGGTTCCTATTCCATTGTAATATCGTAATTCGCTGCTATTCTAACCTTACCGGATAGACATGAACCATCTGTGCGAATGATGTGTTTACATGTAGGAACAGATTCAAGAAATAGCCAGTAACCATCAGATATTCCTTTAGTCGGTCCAGGTATTCCTCCAAATAGATTACGTTCTGGAAGTGTTACATCGAATAGCGGAGATTGAACCCTGTACTTCTGTAGACCGTTCAGTTTTATTCCATCAAAAGTAACTGATAGATCTGACACAATATCCATTTCACGTTTTGCAAGAGACTGTAACTCCTCCTCAGTATTGATCGTCGGTTCATCAGCAAATGTAGCTCCATAATTGAGCACTGGAAAAAGGACTGACTTTTCTGCAGGTATCGTGCATTCCCTCTTACATTCTCCACCGGCTGTGCCGGCTAAGAACCAGACGGGTCCACTTTGATTTATCTCACAATTCTTACCAGTCTCATCCATCAATGGATTGCTTTCTATTGGTATGGAAAATAACCATTGCCACCATCTAGCTGTCCATTCTGCATAACTTATGTTATAAGGACTGGAATTTGTTGAAATAATGATAAGTTCATTTTTCTCTCTTGACATTAGCTATGAAGTCTCCTATCATTATTTAGGATCAGAGTACTACGTATTTAGCGTTATGCCTCACAATAGTTTGTGTTTCCTAATATTCCCTTGGCCTCACCTAATATTCTGGTCCATTATCTCTGAATTAGAGGTGTTACCTGTCTTACTGACGTCAATTCATCCTAGGTTTTATACGAGCCCGACAACCAGAATTTTCTATTAAAATTATTTTTATATTACGTCGTACTTTTTTAACATTTATTACTTTCCAAATGATATAAATTTATTAATAACCGATTAGTTAGAATTCGTGTGCGTAAAAAGTTAGCATTTCTTAAAGCCTTGCTTATAGGAGGTGTGTCAATAGACTATATTGATAAAACCCCGATAAAGGGAACTCCAGGAGACACAACACTAGGCGGCCATAATTAGATCATATAAACAAATCTGCGTAAGTAGAAAAGGGCAAAGAATATGTATCCTTATTCGATTTATTTTCGCATAGTATCTCAATTACTTTATTAGACAATTTACGTGTGTCGGGTCCGATGATGTATCAAGTAACGATTGTTGCTCAATATGTAAACTATCCCAAGATCTCCTGTCAGATAAATTTAACATACTGAAATAGGTATTAAAAGATTTGCTCTAAACTTTCAGTGTTTTCTTGAAATGATCCTTTGCTCTACGACCCATTAACGACCTCGAAACCTCAAATGTTTCAAGTCCTGGAACTATAGCCCTCACAACTGGGATGTTAATATCAGGACTAGTTAGATCAACAATTATGACTCTTTTAATTCCTGCATTCTTCAACCCTGATGTAATCAATTTGATATCGTCCAAGATATCGTTGTTAGCAAACGATTGAATTTCACAGAATTTAGTGATATTATTATTTTTATCAAATTTTCCATTGTTGTATTTCAGAGAGGGAGATGTTGCAGGCATAAATTGCCACTTCCTTTTATATATCTCATCGTTTTCTTTATAGTATATTTTTTTTAAATCATCTCTGGCTCCGTGAATATTCACGACCCTAGTCTGAGATGCTTCAGTTATTGCACGTACCAATGCTATCCTACTATCAGGATGCGTACCGAATCCTTTGGCAAAATATCCATAATCATGACTTATCCATTCTACAGTACCGGCAACGAAGGTGGGAATGCCAATCTCTTTCTGGGTAATATCCTTTATTACCAAAGAAACACCAGTATCAATGAATCTCCTGACTAGTTGTTTAATCTCTGAAAACTCCTCCACAATTTCAGAAATATCAATTTCTGGAAATATACTAGAGTCATCAACAAATGTATCTTCAGCAGTAATTCTTGCCTCCGGATATCCATACTTCAACGAATCCCAAATTTTATCCAAAATATTAAATGGTATACAAGAGGCACACAAATCAGCTATACTAATAGCATCTCTTTCAATAACTTCACATAAGGCGTGACAGACGGCCTCTTCCAGAACATTCCCTGAAGCGAGGCCATTTGTATGTGATATTGAAAAAATTGAACTAGCTGGATCCCTTGGTAGATATCTGTATAATGCTATTTCTGCAGGAACTAATACTTCTTCATTGTTCAGTAGATCGAATCCTACCAAGAAATCTGCTATTGATTCTTTATCACTGAACTTGTCACTAACAGGCTCTACCACTTCACCTGGATGTAATACTTTATTGTAAATTTTGGACAAATGTAAATAAGTCCCCTGAACATAGTCTCTGTTGCAGCTGCTTGGAAACGAGGAATATCTTTCTATTGCTTCCATCAATGCGCCAGCCTTAGCGTGTAATTTTGTCACACCCTTGCCACTGTAGACCCAGAACAAGTCATCTGTTCCAGGCAGAACTGCAGAATAGTTAGGGACGTATAGTCTATCCATATCAGTTATATCCGATAGTCTAGTTACACCGATTTTGTTACAGACTGGAATAATTTCGGTC
>DATBGR010000459.1:0-7935 GCA_036557905.1 Nitrososphaeraceae archaeon
CTAAGCCGCCCTTGCTGTGTGCTACGATGTTGACCTTCTGACTACCAGTATCATGCAGAATTTTATTTACAATACTGCTTAATTCAGTTGCATGATTCTCAACGGATCCGCATTTGTCTTCGCTGAATGTTATTGGATATACCTTCGAAAAGTTATCAGCAGCCAACCAATGTATCCAAGAATTCCAAATACTTGAATCCTCACCATAACCATGTATCAATAGAATCGGAATCTGATTAGAATTAGATTGTTGAGCATTTACTGAAAGAAATGAGCCGCCGGCGACTGTAAGGCAGCAAATTGATGCTAGTTCAACTAGACTAATTCTTAACATTTTTGTTTTCATGATCACATGACTCAAAGCTGTTACTAATTAATTACTCTAATTCCATTTTATGATTTGTCAGGAATTCCATTGATATTGGAATATAATATACATGAATATGACAGGATAAGCAGATAATGGTGAAGATCAATCATTACTCTCTAGCAGTATGTTCATATTCACATTAGGATATTAAATATGGCTCTTGAGATAGAATATGGTTGCCAATAATTGCTAATTCAATAATACTCAGTTTAATTTTATACAAAGGGGTATTTTCCTTCATCTATACTGAGGTCGTCATGAAATCCTTTCATGACTAAGGGGCTGAAAAAAATTTACCCCCGTAGTAATTAAAATCTAGTTCCAATAATACCGGCAGAATTATAAATATAAAATGAAACTCAATCAAATTAATATTAGTCGTACTGATTATAATAAATACTGGGCCGGCTCGAAAACGAAAATAATGATGGACAAGGGGATATTTTTTCTTTCACCTCTACACAGAAAGAAAATTACCCCCTTAGTAGTCAAAAATTTAATGAGATAGAACAGAATCTAAGCTTCATACTTTCACATTTTCAGGGGCCCATTTTTCCAAGGAACATCATGACCAAAGCTCTAGGCTATCAGAAAGAGGTGTTCAACATAAAGGAAGTCCTTGAATATTTTAGGGCATCGAACTATGAAGACTGCAGGATTAATGCTTATCCATCTTTTACCAAATATGATGGCATTAATAGAACAGTACCAAGTTTTCTAATGATAGATATAGATCTTAAGGACTTTGCATCAAAGGATAAACTGGATAGAGCTAAGAATAGAGTCTTAAAGAAAATCGAAAGCAAAATGCGCGGCCATCCTACTGTGCTTTGGACTGGCAATAGCTATCATATTTACCAGCCAGTCTCAGGTTTTATCTTAGAAGAAACCGACATATTTGCCAAATTTATAGATCCTACTGGAAAGGATCTCACCACTAAATTCATGCAATTCGCTGAGGATTTTCTAACGAATAAGAAAGGAGATATACAGCATAGGCCATCTATAAATTCATGTTTAGTTAGAATTCCAAGAACAATAAATTCGAAATGCGCACAGACTGTCGAGGTTGTACAGAGATGGGATGGTCAAAGATCTGCGGTACAATATCTTTTGCGCGATTTCAGAAGATGGCTCATAAATGAAAAGATAGAACAGCATAGACGGTCTAAAAAAATGGCGCGCCCTCAGACTGCAAATCCGGCTACGATCTGGTGGATTGAAAAACTACTACAGACTCCATTAGATGATTATAGGAAATTTGTAGTATGGCACATCCTGGTTCCTTATCTAACTAATATTAGAAAATATTCTGATGATGAGGTTTATTATGTTATCAGGAAATGGCTTGATAGCTGCCGTAATTTGAGGCAACTAGACTTCAATCCTAACTACATGATAAAACATAATATTAATTCTGCAAAGAGGGGAGGATATCTACCAATAGGTCTGGATAAACTAAAGATAGAAAATGCATACCTATACAACGTGTTGGCTAAATGAAAGCATAATTCAATCAGAATAGCTACTATCTATAGGTAGTAAGTTCGGATATATCTAAGGATAAAGATTCCTGATTGTAATCGATTATTCCAAAGTATATGCATCCTCATACCAAAGTTCAGACAGGATTTAATCCATATTGATAGTGTTAAACCAATCTATTAATACTATAATATGTGATGTACTAAGCAGGTTAGTTGAATAAAAGAACAGTAAAGATTGGATTTGCTGTATCATTGACTATTATAATTCCTGCTATCATATATTTGGTATATAACTCACATACAGCTTTGGCCGCTCCTTCCATAACTAAAGATCCAAATCTGAAAGTTGAGACACTAGTTAATGGTTTGGATTCTCCTACCAGCATGGCATTTATTGATAACAATAATATCTTGGTATTGGAAAAGGGTGGACATGTACGTCTAATATCAAATGGAGTACTAATAGATAAGCCTGTTCTGGAAGTATCTACTAATACAGAAAGTGAACGTGGTTTGCTTGGAATTGCCGTGATGAATGGTATGAAGACAAGTGACAACACTGTCAGTAACAATAACAACAGATTTGTGTTTCTGTACTATACCGAATCAAATGGCGGAGACCTTCGAAATAGAGTTTATAGATACAATTGGAATGCACAGACTCAAACTCTTATCAACCCCACTTTAATACTAGATCTTCCAGCACTTCCAGGTCCTAATCACGATGGAGGGAAGTTGGTTATTGGCCCAGACCATTACCTTTATGCAGTAATAGGAGATCTTAACCATAGAGGTAAGCTTCAGAATATTATAGATGGATCTGATCCTGACGATACTTCAGTGATATTCAGAGTGAATCCTAATGATGGTTCTGCAGCTCCAGGCAATCCATTCATAAATGATCCAAATGCTAAGATGCACAAATACTATGCATACGGAATAAGAAATAGCTTTGGAATTACGTTTGATCCGATTACCGGTAATTTATGGCAGACAGAAAATGGGCCTGATGTATATGACGAGATTAACATTGTAAAGCCGGCCTTTAATAGTGGATGGATCAAAGTTATGGGTCCACCATCAAGAAATGCAGATGTCAACATTAATAATGAGCTAGTGAATTATCCTGGTTCTCATTATACAGGTCCTGTATTTAGTTGGAAAAATCCTGTAGCAGTTACGGATATAGAATTTATGAAATCATCAGCTCTGGGACAGAAGTACAAAAACAATATTTTTGTTGGCGATTATAATAATGGTAACCTGTATTATTTTGAACTCAACGGTACTAGAACAGGAATAAAACCGGAGTCAGGATTATCTAGTTTGGTAGTAGACAATGACAATCAACTATCTACAATAACATTTGGTACTGGTTTTGGTGCAATTAGTGATATAAAGACTGGACCAAAGGATGGATTTCTATATGTTTTATCTATAAATGATGGAACTATCTACAAAATTGTACCGTCGTCTACCAAATGACTTTGGCAAATACATCCATAGCTTAGACTGTGAGTTCTAAAATAGCAAGGGCCTCAGACATTATCGCCTATCTGATTAATTCGCCTCATGATAGAAATGCATATTCTATCGACTTAGCCAGACCCCTGTCTAAGATTCGATTTCTCAATCGAGAAAAGTCTTTTAAGATGGTAAATTTCATAACATAAATAAAAGATACATATTCAAGATATCTGGACCAGGATTTTAGAAGTATTGTAGACTGTTTATTGGTAACTGTAGAAATAGTAGTTCTCCTAACTGCTTAATTCAGTAGGCTAAGAGGTGCCGCTTTGACTATGATAAAATTCAACTGCGTATATGTGCATGCACTTGGCATTGTGGTGCATAATCTAGACATAAACAAATACATGTAGATTGAGTTGCAATGACGGCATAAGTGTCGTTACTAGATGTCGATCTTACCATATAATGCGAGTCATCAATCATTGTTATGACGCCATTTGTTTTGGCTATAAGTTTGCCTAGCTCTTCACGGTTAATTAGTCGTTTAGGCAGCTTTAGCAATTGGCGCGCGCCTCATGATAGACACGCGCATATTTATCAACTTACCTAGGAGCCAGCCTATACATTTGATCTCTAAATCTAGAAAACCTTTTTTTATGTGATATTTTCGCACTTTAAAATAGAAGACGCTATTTCTGATATGATTTCTAAGAATCCAGTGTTATCTGACATTAATTAGATGCTAACTTAGGATTAATCTATTGTATATAGATGAAAGATGAATGTAATGGGGGGCGCTCTAAAGAATTGTCATTATCATAATATTTGTTTAATGGCGCGCCTCATGATAGACATACATAACTTATATCATACATTACTCTGACGTCAATCTATACCTAGGACCACCCTAATTTTGATAGTATTTATAATCTGACACTTTTTATATCATGGTTGTATTGTCATCTCCGATAATTGAGTCGGACACGTTTATATAGTCAAATGTTGTCGGATGTATCGAACTATTGCGCATTAACGGACTTAGTTTAGTGATTTGCATAGACTAGCTGATACTATCTATAGATATCATCAAGGAGTTGACAGATATAATGTCCGTCATAAGGCATAATTGGTTTTTACCTATCAATAGAATCTGCTAGTCCTGAATATCACGATAGTCAGACTGCCGGTTAAGATTTAATCAAGAACATCATACTGACTTATCATGAATCCAGACTATTGCAACTGTAACGAATTCGAAATGGTTAGAAGAACCTTCTATAGGGGAAGGCAGACGATGAGATACTTC
This sequence comes from Nitrososphaeraceae archaeon, assembly GCA_036557905.1. Classification (GTDB taxonomy): domain Archaea; phylum Thermoproteota; class Nitrososphaeria; order Nitrososphaerales; family Nitrososphaeraceae; genus JARBAU01. The sequence goes on from DATBGR010000459.1 coordinate 4,634, forward strand.
AGAAGGATATAGAAGATCGTTAGAGTATAGGGTGTTGACATAAGTGGCAGAGCATCGAGACCAATTATAGAAGAATCGAGTATAATTGGTCGAACAAAAATGAACCTTTTCCACCTAATCTTATAGTATGGTGTTAGTAAACATTAGGAGGCAGACTCGACTGAGTTTGCCCCGAATGCCTTAATTAAATCAGTCGGAGATGCTTCATACGTGCATGTTAGCGTCCTGTAATCAGAAACGAATCACCAGAACTAGATTACAGGGATTGTCGCTATGATATCCATCCACTAACATGCAGTGCATAAGAATCGACTTTCTGTAGCGTAATCTAGATGATATCGTATATACGAGATTAGATTCTAGATTATATTAATTTCGTAGGTTCAATAAATCACTGGCACTGCAATTGAGAATAGAGACAGATTAGATAGATTATGGCAGCCAACTTAAGTCATGTGTTTTTAAGGAATACTGTGCATTGTACAATGAATCTACCAAATAGATTCAACACGTAGAGTCTAAAAAAGATCGTGCTTATCTCATTTGAATTGCTGATAGTAGATTAGTTTCATGTCTGGTTTGTCATAGAATAAGGTTAGGACGATCTTTTAGCATTAAAATATCCTTCTTCAAATATGATAATATTGTAAGAGGTAGAAAATGAATAAAAATATTATTAGCATAGATAGTAAATTTCATCGCATTATAGAGTAACATAAACCTGACCTATAAATATCCGTAACTACAAAAACAAAAAAGGAGAGAATAATTTACTTTTTCTGCTTTATTCTACGATCAATTCATGATTGACTATGGTTTATTCATTCCTAGTCCTCCCATCATCATGCCATGAGAACTACCATCGCTTTTCCAACCATGCATACTGGAGCCAGATCCATGTTTCATCATCATTTTACCGTTGCCGCCTATACCCCAATCATGCATCATCATCATACCATGTCCCGTCATCATTGGTCCTCCTTTTGATACAAGCTGACTTAATAGCACTTTTCCATTTCCTGCATCCACTATTACTTTATGGAAGCTATAACTATTATCGATAACCCAGACGGTATACGTCAAATATCCATTTACAACACCGAAATGCGCTGCTGCAGCATGAGAACTGTTTCCTGCTGTATTTTCTGCAGTTGTTGCAGCTTGACTCAAACTAACTTTTATCTGTGATGCTAATGCATTTCCAAAAACAGTAGATAGTTTAATAGAACCAGTAATGTTCGATTGGTTACCCATCATTCCCATCATACTTCCTCCCCTGCTTCCACCTGCTCCTGTCATGTTGCCTACAGTGCCCATCTGCGCACTTACATTTTGCATATTGGCTAAAGCTAACGTTCCACCAAGTAAGGTAGCTGCCAATATCAAAGCCCCAATCATACTCATAATTATAGGTCTCACACTAGCTAAAAATATTATATAATGTAATAGACTTTACTCTCCTTTTGGGAGCTTAATTAGTTTTACGTGTTACTGCAATCTTTGTAGTAAGGATGAGTTAGTTAGACGACGAAAGTGGGACTAGATTCATTTGCATAATCTTTCCTAGCTCCTACCAAGACCATATAATAACAAGAGTTAACTTCGTCTTCCGATAGTTCACCGTCTCTATTTGCCGCTCTAATAAGACAGTTAATGTAGTGCTTGAGAGCTAGTGCAGGTACTGCAATTGAGATAGATATGGTCAAAATTGAAAAACTAAGACAACTAATAATGTTGGTTTTTGTATTTGGATACTCCTTGAAATACAACGAATTGCAAATTATATACGGGCTATATCAATCTTTTAAGTAAATATTCTATTAACAAATGTGCTTGAGAGACTAACTAATATCCTTGTACTCGATAGTTCGATCCCAACTGCAATTAACTGCAATGAAAATATTTAATTAGATCGAAACGTAGCACTTGGCACCTAAAAACAAACAGGGCGTGATACGTCACTCATATCTCATGTTGGGAATAGACCGCATAAGGCTGTTAGTTCGTTCCTTTGTCGACAATGACCGCTATTTGCCTTGTGTGGTCTATCCTTTGCCTGATATCTGTTTTTAGCAAGCATTACCAATAAACAATGGAGCAATGTCTAACTAAAACGATGAGTAGTGACTCGCACAAGTCAATGGTGATCTCAATTAGTCTGCCAGTCGATCAATCAATCTTAACTTGAACGCCTGATCTGTTCCAAATTCATTAGTTGATTGACTGATGGCTGGCTAATTGAGGTTGTTGCTTTCGGTTTGATACGTGGTCGTTACATTTTATGTGTGAGTATTAAAGTAGGACAAACTTCCTTAATAGAGCTTTAAATTATAACAGCCAGCAAGGAACCTAGATATGGAGCGGGAGCCTGCTGATAACCAATTCACAATAGACGAGCTACGAACTATTCATGAAGCCTTGGTTTTCACGCTTAACAGTGTAGAAGGTACTCTAGATATTCCACCATTCAATAAAATGGATGCTGTTCTTTCTAAGGTAAACGAACTAATAAACAGGTCTAATGCTTTCAATGCAATTTACATATTAATGTGGAAGCAGACCTAAGATTAAAAAACGGTTGCTGAATTAGGTAAGGTCTAGTTTAGCCAACAACCTAGGAGGATACATGCCACAGACTAGCCTAGTTGAACTATCTAGCAACCGGAATTTCATGATTTGCTTGCCATCGGGTCTATCTATCAATCTGCTAAGGTAGATAGACAATATGATAATGGACTATATTCTATATAGAAATGAATGCAGTATAATTCTGCATAGTTTATACCTTCGTTTCGTCTGCTGTTTGTACCGTACTTTACGGTATAGTGACTCTATGCTGTTTGATAACCATGTCAGTAGATTTAGCGCTTATAACAAATCAGCGATGTCGTCCTAAAGTCGCAATGTCTATACTAATGAGTTCCAAATCTATAGATCTCTCCTACATTTTGAATTGGTTCGGACTTGGTCGATCGTGCTCGCTAAAGATCTGTCATGGAAGAAAAGGAAGTCTGTGTATCTACAATATTGATTCTAGACTCCGCAGGTTTGACGGCTGTGATGGCTACTGGGATAGTGCCTTGTCCTTCTTCTATGATATTGGTGTTAATTTCTGGTTAATTTGATGCAGATACCACTATGGCATCATTATTAATACCATAGGCACTGTCTCTAGAGCCATCACAGCCATCACAGCCGTCACAGTCAATTTCAGGAGTTGTATCTCTAGACGTGTCATATGCGCTAATGCCTTCGTTTTCTGTACTGGACTTTAGTGTAGTCTTTATCTCGATCTCTTAAAT